>CAWUOG010000523.1:0-2489 GCA_963923875.1 uncultured Alphaproteobacteria bacterium | reverse complement strand
GCCTATCGTCCCAAAATGGTTGCATCTGGAATATGGCGGATTCGGTGCCGCTCCTATAGTCGCCCCCTGCCAAGATCTGGAGAACGCCGTTGTCCTCGCCGCCAGCCCTGCGCCGCAATCTGAGCGCGCGCCAGTTGCAGTTGATGGCGCTGGGCTCGACAATCGGCGTCGGCCTGTTCCTGGGCTCGGCTACCGCCATCGAACTGGCCGGTCCCTCGATTCTCCTCGCCTATGCGGTTGCGGGCCTCATCACATTCATCGTGCTGCGCGCGCTCGGCGAGATTGCCGCGCATCACCCGGTGAGCGGTTCCTTCGCGGTTTACGCGACCACCTATGCCCATCCGATGGTGGGCTTTCTGGTGGGCTGGGGTTATTGGGCCTACTGGACGATCATCGCGGTTGCCGAGGTGACAGCCGTCGGCATCTACATGCAGTTCTGGTTTCCCGGATCGCCGCAGTGGCAGTGGGCGCTCGGCGCGATCCTGCTCATGGGCGGCTTCAATCTTCTGGCCGCTCGCGTGTTCGGCGAGCTCGAGTTCTGGTTCGCCCTGATCAAGATCGTGACGATCCTGGCGCTCATCGTACTTGGCGCGCTGGTCATCCTGTGGGGCTTTCCCGGCCACTGGAAGCCTTACGGCCTCGGCAACCTTGTCGATCACGGCGGCTTCTTTCCCAATGGACTGACCGGCTGTCTTCTCGCGATGCAGATGGTGCTCTATGCCTATGTCGGCGCCGAGATGATCGGCCTGACCGCCGGCGAGGCGCAGAACCCCGAGAAGACCCTGCCGCGCGCCATCAACTCGTTCATCTGGCGCATCGCCCTGTTCTATGTCGGCGCGATCTTCGTCATCCTGGCGATCTTCCCCTGGAACCGCATCGCGGCGACCGGCAGCCCGTTCGTCGAGGTCTTCGAGCGGTTGGGACTCGCCGGCGCCGCCGGATTCGTCAATTTCGTCGTCGTGACGGCCGCCCTGTCGTCCTGCAACGGAGGCGTCTATGCCAGCGGCCGCATGCTGTTCGCGCTGGCCTCGGACCGGCAAGCGCCCCGGCCGCTCGGCCAGATCTCGCCGCAAGGCGTCCCGCGCGCTGCCATCCTGTTCACCGTGCTGGTCGGAACTCTGGGCGTCGGCATCAACTACTGGGCGCCGCAACGCGCTTTCGAATACCTCACCTCGGCAGTCACGTTCATCGGCATCCTGATCTGGCTCAGCATCCTGGCCACGCATGCGCGCTTCCGCCGCCGCCTCGGACCGGAGCGCGTGGCGCGACTGGGCTTCCCCATGGCCCTCTGGCCATGGTCGAGTCTGGTCGCCGCTGCTTTCCTGATCGGCGTCGTCGTCATCCTGCTGGCTGGCGAAGAGACACGTCTGTCGTCTCTGCTGGGTTTGCTCCTGCTGGCCGTCATCGCCCCCTGCTACGTCCTGGCCGCGCGCGCTTCGGCCCGGGACGACGCCACCTGAGCATCGGCGCCACCCATGTTCGGCAGCAGCTTCCTCTACGAATTCCTCACGCTCTATGCCGTGCTCGACCCGGTGGCGGCGATTCCGATCTTCCTCGCTGCGACGGCGGGGCTGCCGCGACGACAGCAGTCAAAAGTCGCCTTGATCGCGCTTTCCGTGTCGTTCCTGATCTTCCTCTTCTTCATCGTGTGCGGAGATCTGATGCTCGAGGCACTCCATATACCGATGGCCTCGTTCCAGATGGCTGGCGCCCTGATCCTCCTGCTGTTCGGTCTTCAGATGACCCTCGGCAAGGTAACGGAGGCAGCGTTGGCGATGCCGGCCAATGCCTCGCTGTCTCAACGCGCCATCTTTCCCCTCGCCATGCCCTGCATCGCCGGCGCCGGGTCGATCATGACGGTCATGCTGCTGACCGATAACCACGACCGCAGCTTCAGCGAACAACTCCAGACGACCGGCGTACTCCTCACATGCCTCATGCTGCAGTTCGTCGTATTCGCGCTGGCAGTACACCTGCATCGCCTGCTCGGCCGCAGCGGTATCGAGATCCTGACCCGCGTGTTCGGCCTGATCCTGACCAGCATTGCCGTCAACAACCTCGTCATCGCAATCAAACACAGCTTCAACCTTCTCTGAGCGGAGTTTTTCGCCATGCCGTTCCTGCCACCCCGCCCGGCCGCGCTGCTCGCGGCCGCCCTGCTTGCCATCGTGCCCGCAGCCGGAGCCCAGACGATCCCGACCAACACCGGCAACGCCGCGCACGACATGATGGCGAGCCTGCCTCCCTCCGGGCGCAACAGCGCCCTCGACCGCGTTCTGCATGGCTTCGATCAGGCCGATTGCGACGTGATCGACTCGACCTTCGTGGAATATCGCCGCGGAAAGTTCGCAACGTGGCGCGCGATCTGCTCGGACGGACGCCGCTTTGTCCTCGACCTGCTGGACGGCAGTGACTGGACTGTCACCGTCATGTCCTGCAGCGAGACGGTCGAGCAGAAGGCTCGTTGCGAACGTTAGCCGCCAAGCTCG
>CAWUOG010000522.1:0-2496 GCA_963923875.1 uncultured Alphaproteobacteria bacterium | reverse complement strand
CGCAGTTCGTGGCTGCAGTTGGCGAGCAGCAGGCGATGGGCAGCCACCAGTTCTTCGATGCGCTGGGCCGATCGGTTGAAGCTCTCGGCGAGAGCCGCGACTTCGTCGCGCCCCTCGACCTTCACCCGCGCGCCGAGATTGCCGCCGCCCAACTGGTCGACGCCGGTCTTGAGACGCTCCAGCCGGCTGCCCAGACGCCGCACCACGGGATAGGCGCCGACGGCGATGGCGAGGGCGAGCAGCCCGAGGAAACCTGCGATCCAGAGAATGGGGCTGGGCTTCTCGTTGACCTGACGCGCGACCAGCCATCGTCCGTCGGGCAACTGCAGGGTAAAGGCCGGCCCTGTCGGTCCACGCCGCCAGCCGGGCCGGGCCCTGCGGGCCTCGAAGCGCGGCTGTGGCCGCCCGGCCATGGCGATCAGCGTGCCGTCTCGACCGTAAAGGGCGACGTCGAAGCGCAGCTTGCGATGCAGGGCGTCGACGGCTTTCTGAATGTCGGCTTGTGGTGCGGTGGCATCGGGCAGTAGAGCGCCCGTCAACTCGGCCGCGATCTCGTAGTACTGGGGCGCCTCGTCCTCGGCCAGTTTCCAGGCAAGGGCCGCACCCCCGACGAACACCGCCAGCACCAGCAGGATGGTGACATAGAATTGCAGGTAAAGGCGCTGCATGTGCCGGGCCTAGCCGCGATCCTGATCGCGCGCGAAGACGTAGCCGCTTCCGCGTACCGTGAGGATGCGCTTGGGCTTCTTGGCGTCGTCCTCGATGGCGGCCCGGATGCGGCTGATATGGACGTCGACCGAACGGTCGAAAGCCTCGAGCTTCTCACCCTTCATCAGGTCCATCAGTGCGTCGCGCGACAGCACCCGGCCGGCGCGCTCGGCGAGGGCCAGGAGCAGCGCGAACTGATACGACGTGAGGGCGCGCTCCTCGCCGTCCAGCCGAACCGATCGCCCGCCCTTGTCGATTTCCAGGCGTCCGAAGCGCAGCACCTCGGAACGCACCGGCGCGGATTTGCGGCGCAGGATCGCGCGCAGCCGGGCCTGCAGTTCGCGCGGCTCGAAAGGCTTGGCGAGATAGTCGTCCGCACCGATCTCCAGCCCGACCACCCGGTCCATCGGCTCGCCGCGGGCGGTCAGCATCAGGATCGGCACGTCCGTGGTGCCACGCAGGCGGCGGCAAACGTCGAGTCCGTCGCCGTCGGGCAGCATGAGGTCGAGGATCACCGCGTCGAAACTCTCGCGCTTCAACAGCGCTTCGCCTTCGCGTGCCGTGCCGGCGACGGTCAGGCGGAAGCCCGCCCCGCCGAGATAGTCACCGACCATCCCGGCGAGACGGGCATCGTCGTCGATCATCAGGATCCGCTCGGCCATTTGCCCAGAGTATCAGGCCGCATCGATCCTGACGTCACCGTTCCGTTCAGCCAGGCCGCTTGCCGTGGTCCTGGAAGTGGCGCTCGCCCCACTTCTTGAAGAAGGCCTGGCGCTGCGCCGGGGTCAGCACGTCGCCCGCATCCTCCATCGCCTTGGTGAAGCGCTTGGAGCTCTCGTCGGTCACCTTCATCTGCTCCTGGCGCAAGGCCTCGATCTTCAGGCGATCGATGGTCGGCGCCTGCATGGCGTCGGCCATTGCCTTGCGGTTCTCGATCCGCTTGTCGCGCAGCACCTTGGTGTCATTGAAGGCGGACTGCAGGATGTCGGCGACCTTCTTCTTCTGCTCGGCGCTGGCATCGGTACCGGTCAGGGCGCGATCGACGCGCTTCTCGATGCGCTGGCTGAACTGGGCCGGGTCGAACGTCTTGCCGTCGTTCTTGGCATAAGCCAGACCGCCGGCGGTGAGGGCCACGCTGCCCGCAAGCAGGGCGGCGATCATCGTCTTCATGTTGAGAGTTGCCATTGCTGTCTCCATCGGTTGGGAGGGGTCATCCCCGTGCCGAGAGATATGGAGCAGGGCGGTTTCGCCTCCCTCTCCGCCATGTAAAGTTTTGTAAAGATGACCGTCCTTCGTACCGAGCGCCTGGTACTGCGCCCTCTCGAGCTGGCCGATGCCGAAGCCTATGCCGACATGCGCTATCACCCCGAGGTCGCCAAATGGCTGCCTGCGGGAGATCTGGCGCCGCCGGACGGCGCTCGCGCCACGATCGAGCGCTTCGACCGCTCCTGGCGGGAGCGTCGCTACGCGCCCTGGGGCGTCTTTCTCGCGGATCGCCTGATCGGTCACGGTGGGTTGAATTTCGTGCCCGAGTTCGGCGCAGCCGAAGTGCTCTGGGCGCTGCACCCGGACGCCTGGGGCCGTGGCTATGCCACGGAGACCGCGCGGGCGGCGATCGACTATGGTTTTGGCGAGATCGGACTGAAGCTGATCTTTGCGATCACCAAGCCCGACAACTATCCGTCTCAGGCGGTGATGAAGCGGCTTGGTCTCAAGTACACGAAGAACGTCGTCTACAAGGGAATCGAGGCAGTGTGGTTCGAGACATCGAACCTGCCGGTCAGCCGG
>CAWUOG010000521.1:0-2501 GCA_963923875.1 uncultured Alphaproteobacteria bacterium | reverse complement strand
TGCGCACGACCATCTTCGGGCTGAAGAGGGCGTTGGCCCCGGCCGCACCGGTGATCGCGTTGTCGCCCTCGGCGACCTGGATGACTGCGACGCCGGTGGTCTGCCCGCGCACGACCTTCACGCCTGACGCCTCGACACCTTCGGCTCGCAGGACCCCCCGCAGGGTCTCGCCGAATACGTCCTCGCCAACGGCACCCAGCATCGCAGTATTCGCGCCGAGACGCGCGGCGGCGACCGCCTGGTTCGATCCCTTGCCGCCGGGCAGGAACGACACCTTGCCGTCCAGCATGGTCTCGCCAGCCTGCGGACGTCTCGCGGTCTGCACGATCACGTCCATGTTGAGGCTGCCGCAGACGACTACGCTACTCATAAAGGACACTCATGGGACGCAGCGCATCGAGGCATGCTTATCACTGCATCCACCGTGGAATCGGCAGCTTCTTATCGCGCAGAAATGCGGGATTGAAGAGCTTGGACTGGTAGCGGCTGCCGCCGTCGCACAGGATGGTGACGATCGTCTTGCCCGGGCCGAGTTCGCGGGCGAGCCGCATGGCGCCCACGATGTTGATGGCGGTCGAGCCGCCCAGCACCAGCCCCTCGTGCTCGATCAGGTCGAACAGAACGGGCAGGGCCTCCTCGTCGGTGATCTGGTAGGCGGTATCGATCGGCAGCCCCTCGAGGTTCCTGGTCACGCGCCCCTGGCCGATGCCTTCGGTCACCGAGTTGCCGCTACTCTTGAGTTCGCCTGTCTTCACCCAACTGTAGAGCGCGGATCCCATCGGGTCACTGAGCGCGATGCGGATGTTCTTGTTGCGCTCCTTCAGCGCCAACGCCACGCCCCCCAGGGTGCCGCCGCTGCCCACCGAACAGGTGAAGCCCGCAACCTTGCCGTCGGTCTGATCGAAGATCTCCGGGCCGGTGGTGCGATAGTGGCCCTCGCGGTTGGCGACGTTGTCGAACTGATTGGCCCAGATCGCGCCGTTGGGTTCATTGGCGGCGATCTCCCTGGCCAGCACCTCCGAGTAGCGCACGTAGTTGCCGGGATTGCTGTAGGGGAGGGCCGGCACCAGTCGAAGGTCGGCGCCGCACAGGCGCAGCATGTCCTTCTTTTCCTGGCTCTGCGTCTCGGGCATCACGATCACCGACCGATAGCCGCGTGCATTTGCCACCAGGGCGATGCCGATTCCGGTATTGCCGGCGGTACCTTCGACGACGACTCCGCCGGGCCGCAGCAGACCCTTCTTCTCGGCGTCCTCGATGATCGCCAGCGCGGCACGATCCTTCACCGAGCCGCCGGGATTGAGGAATTCGGCCTTGCCGTAGATGTCACAGCCGGTCGCGTCGGAAGCGGCGCGCAGCTTGATCAGGGGCGTGTTGCCGATACTGTCGATGAACCCGGTTCGGACCTGCATTCTACTTGCCTTGTTCGACCCTGCGCGCTTCCCGGGAGGGAACGTAGGGTGGCGCCGGGTGGCACGCAACGTGTCTGCCGCGCTGAGAACAATGTGCTCTGCGGCGCATACGGTATGGAAGAATTTGCTCCGTACTTCCTCGCCAAGCGAACGAGGAAGACGATGCTCAGCCCCAGCGTTGGCGCATCTCGTCGTGATGCAGGGCCAGCCACTGGATGGCAATGACAGCGACGGCATTGTCGAGTTCGTTTCGCTCGAGCATGGCGCGGGCTTCGGCGAATGGTATGGCGCGGACCAGAATGTCCTCTCCCTCGATCGCCAGGCCGAATACGCCGCCGGCCCCACTGGTATCGGTGCGCCCAATGAAGAGTTCGCAGGCCTCCGAGCAGGCGCCTGGCGTGAGCATGAAGCGATGTATCGGCAGCAATTCGGTGACGGTGAGGCCAGCTTCTTCCACCGCTTCGCGCTTGACCATGTCGGCGGCGCTTTCCCCGACTTCGATGATTCCGGCGACGGCTTCCCACGTCCAAGGGTGATGACCGGCAACATAGGCGCCGGCACGAAACTGGCGAATCAGGATCACTTCGTCGCGCCGGGCGTCATAAAGAAGTACAGCGCCGGCCTGACCTCGCTCGAAGACCTCCCGGCTGATCAGTTCGCTGGTGCCACCCTTGTGCAGACCGTGGCGGAAGAAGTAGCGGCCGACCTTGAAGTAGCCCTGGAACGGCTGCTCCTGTCGGACCAGTTCGACGGTTTCATTGGTGCCGATGTAGGACTTTTGTCCTGCTGCCACGAGCCCCTCCCGGCAGAGAAAGGGGCCGCTCCCGGTAGGAAGCGGCCCCGAACTGGCTCCGGAGGCAGGGTTCGAACCTGCGACCCGGCGATTAACAGTCGCCTGCTCTACCGCTGAGCTACTCCGGAATGAAATCGGTCGCGGGGAGCGGCGTAAGCCCCGCGAAGGCGCGGTGTTTTGGCAGAGCGTCCCCGACCATGCAAGACCCGCGACGGTGAATCGCGCCCCTGCTGAGGGACAAGGATATGGAGGCCTGGGCCGGAATCGAACCGGCATACGCGGATTTGCAGTCCGCT
>CAWUOG010000520.1:0-2501 GCA_963923875.1 uncultured Alphaproteobacteria bacterium | reverse complement strand
TCGGGCGCGATGATCGCTTGTCTCGGCGTCGCGCTGCTGTTCGCGCGACGGCCGGGGGTCGCTTGAAGTCGGCGTAACGACGACCGAGTCCTTTTCTGAACCGTGCGGCGCCCGCGCTTCGGCCCTTCGGGCCTGCAGCGCTACACGCCGCCGGACGCTTCGCTATCGCGAAGCGTCCTCTTCAAATATCGCCACCGCGCGCGTCCAGCCGGCGGAGGCGCCGCGGATCTTGTGCGGGAAGCAGGCGATGGTGAAGCCGTCGCCGGGCAGCGATTCGAGATTGTGCAGCTTCTCGAGATGGCAGTAGCCGATGTCGCGGCCGGCCTTGTGGCCTTCCCAGATGATCGAGGGATCGTGGTCCTTCGCCCATTTCTGGGCGGTGAAATAGAACGGCGCGTCCCAGCTCCACGCGTCGGTGCCGGTGAGCCGGATGCCCTTCTCCAGCAGGTAGATCGTGGCGTCGTAGCCCATGCCGCAGCCGGCATTGACGTAGTCGTTGTTGCCGTAGCGCGAGCCCGCGCGCGTGTTGACGACGACGATCTCGAGCGGCTTCAGCTCGTGGCCGATGCGCTTCAGCTCGGCCTCGACTTCCCTGGCCGTGATGACGTGGCCGTCGGGCTTGTCGCGGAAGTCGAGCTTCACGCCGGGCTGGAAGCACCATTCGAGCGGCACCTCGTCGATGGTGATGGCGCGCTCGCCCTTGTTCATCGTCGGATGGAAGTGATACGGCGCGTCGAGATGGGTGCCGTTGTGGGTCGAGAGATTGACGTTCTCGACCGCCCAGCCCTGCCCGTCCGGCAGGTCTTCCTTCTTCAGCCCGGGGAAGAAGCCCGCGATCTGGCCGGCCGTCTCCTCGTGCCTGTGATACTGGATCTTCGGCCCGAACGGCGGCGGATCGGAAATGACGTCGTTCTCGAGATAGATCGACAGGTCGACGAAACGGCGGGGCATGGCGTGTTCCCTATCAAGGCTTGGTCAGGGCGTTGAGGATCGACTGGGTGAGCAGGCGGCCGATGCACTTCTGGCCGAAGTCGTTGAGATGCAGACCATCGAGCTGGACGAACTGGGCATAGGGCATGCCGTCCTCGTACCAGCCCTTCATGATGTCGTAGCGGCGGAACAACCCGGCATCGAACTCCCGGGCGGCGGCCGCCATGATCTTCTCGTAGGCTTCCTTGTCGGAC
Source organism: uncultured Alphaproteobacteria bacterium (assembly GCA_963923875.1). Classification (GTDB taxonomy): domain Bacteria; phylum Pseudomonadota; class Alphaproteobacteria; order Reyranellales; family Reyranellaceae; genus Reyranella. The sequence goes on along the minus strand of CAWUOG010000520.1, from coordinate 1,317 downwards.
ACGGCGACGACGGCCGGCACGTACTGCAGGTTCATCAGCACGAAATCGGCGCCGAGCGACTTGCCGAGCTTGAGTCCGCCGCGCAGCCGGCTCTCGAAGGTGTCGAGCGGCATCTGGCGGATCGCCGCGTTGGTGCCGGTTTGCCAGATCACCAGCGACGGCAGGTTGCCGCGCATCTCCTCCTGCATGCGGGCCGCCATCTCCTCGACATCCTGCCCGCCGATGCCGCGGTTGATGACCTCGAACTCGATGCTGGGCAGGGCCTTCTCCAGCCCTATGCGCAGCTGCACCGGATAGGCAAAGGACGGATTGGACACGCCGTAGCCGGCCGTCGACGACGACCCGAGCGCCATGATGCGGAGCTGCTTGCGCTCGGCCACCGCCTTGCGCGCAATCGCCAGCGGGTTGCCCAGATCGAGCAGCCCGGGCTTGGCGCGGCACAGCGTCATCGACTGTGCCGCGGCGACGACCGGCAGGACCGCCAGGACGGCAGCGAGAAGCGCGGCGAGAAGCCTCACGATGCCGCTCCCGCGACCGCCGGTTGCGGCCGCGGCCCCGTGCCGCCGCCCTTGAACCAGGCCGCCACGTAGGCAGCAGCGCACATGATCGAAATGCCCGCGACGCTCACAAGAACCTGCGACAGGAACGACTCCTCGTATTGGCTGACAATAACTTGCCCGGTCAGCGCCAAAAAGGTGCCGAGGCAGAAAATCAGCAGCGAATGCTCGCCGCACCGGCGCAGCGGTTCGAGCGCGCGCCAGCGCAGGAAACCCGCCCGCGCCGGGACAGCCGCACGGACGAGCCAGGCCAGCGCCAGAAAGTGCACGAAGCGCAGGATGTCGATGTTGGTCTTGTCGATGGGATAGACGAGGCGCGCGACCCAGCCGGGCACAAAAGGCCCGAGCGCGTTGAACTGCCACGACAGGGCGATGAAGGCGGCGAACAGCAGGTACAGGCCGGCGAGCATCGACAGCGGCACCCGAAAGCGGTCGAGCCGGGCGATCTGCGGTCCGAGGACGGCGCAGCAGGCGCCGGCATAGAACACGACCTGCCAGGCCATGGGGTTGAAGTACCAGACTTTGTGATCGGGATAGCCGGGCAGATTCCAGTTGAAGCGGCAGGTCGCCGCGTAAAGCAGCAGCGAGGCGCCCAGCACGGCGAACGGCCGGCGCACGATGGCCGGCAGCACGAAGGGAAAGACTGCCAGCAGCACGATGTAGAGCGGCAGCACATCGAGGTTGATCGGTCTGAACTTGAGCAACGCTGCCTGCAGGATCGCCTGGTACGGGTTCTCGCCCAGGCCCATGAGCTCCATTT
>CAWUOG010000519.1:0-2505 GCA_963923875.1 uncultured Alphaproteobacteria bacterium | reverse complement strand
AACTTCTCGGCCATGAACGGCCTCTTTCTCGAAGATCTCAAGGTCGGCCAGCAGGCCATGTTCGGGCGCACCGTGACCGACGCCGATATCGTGGCCTTCGCCGGTGTCTCGGGCGATACCAACCCGATCCACCTTCATGACGGCTTCGCGCGCACAACGCGCTTCGGCCAGCGCATCGCCCACGGCATGCTGAGCGGTAGCTACATCTCGACCGTGATCGGCACCAAGCTGCCCGGGCCGGGAGCGGTCTATATCTCGCAGACCATGAACTTCATGGCGCCCGTGATCGCGGGCGACACCATCACCGCCGTGGCTACCATCACCGCGATCGACGACAAGCGTCGACGCGTCACGCTCAAGACCCAGTGCCTGAAGGGCGATACGGTGGTGATCGACGGCGAGGCGGTCGTGCTCGTGCCGCGGCGCGACGCCGCCTAGGGGCCGATCGAGGCAAGCCCGATGGTACCTGTCTTCGATCACTGGCAGCGTATGCCCGCCGACTGGAAGGGCGGTGTGGTCGCGCTCGGCAATTTTGACGGCGTGCACAAGGGCCATCAGGCGCTGCTGCGCCACGCCGCCGAACGCGCCGAGGCACTGGGCGTGCCGCTGGTGGCGCTGACCTTCGAGCCGCATCCCCGGCGCTTCTTCGTGGCCGATACCGGTCCATTCCGGCTCACCCTTGCGCCGGCCAAGACCCGGCTGCTTGCCGAGCACAAAGTGCAGGCCGTGGTCGCGCAGCGCTTCGACGCCGAATTTGCCGCAGTCACCGCCGACGCTTTCGTCGACGACGTGCTGCTATCGGGCTTGGGCGCACGGCATGTGGTGTGCGGCTACGACTTCACCTTCGGCGTGCGGCGCACCGGCAATGTCGAGAAGCTGCGCCAACTCGGCGGCGCACGGGGCTTCGGCGTCAGTGTGCTCGATCCGGTCACGCGCGAGGGCGAGATTTATTCCTCGACCCGCATCCGCGAGGCGCTACGCGCCGGCTGGCCGAGCGAGGCGGCGGGGCTGCTGGGGCATGCGTGGGAGATCGAGGGCATCGTCGAGCAGGGCGACCAGCGCGGCCGCACCATCGGCTTTCCCACCGCCAACGTGGCGCTCGGCGAGCATCTGCGGCCTCGCTTCGGCGTCTATGCGGTGCGGGCGCTGATCGCGGGCGACACCGAGCAGAAATGGCGCCCTGGCGTGGCCAATCTCGGCAAGCGGCCGACGGTCGGTAAGCTCAAGGAAAATTTCGAGGTCCATCTGTTCGATTTCGCTGCCGACCTCTACGGCAAGGTCCTGCGTGTGCAGATCGTCGATTTCATCCGGCCGGAAATGAAGTTCGCCGGCCTCGATCAGCTGAAGGCGCAGATCGGCGCCGACGGCGAGGCCGCGCGCAAAATCCTCGGGTGAGCACGCTCGTCGTCCTGGCGACGGCCGGGCTCGCCCTGGCCACGGCATTCGCCGGCCATCGCGACTGGCGTCTTGCGCTGCTGGCCAATTTCCGGGCGCATCTGACGGCGGCTTCGCTGCTCGTCGCCGTCGTGGCGGCGTTCACCGATATCGCCGGGCCGGCCGATGGCCTGGTTGTCGTCGTGCTGCTGCTCTGTTCGGCGGCGAACCTCTACGAGATGCTGCGGGCGACGCGACCGGCGCGCGTGAAGGTCGTCGGCGAAGGCCGGACGGTCCGCCTGGTCTTCGCCAACCTGCTCGAAACCAACCTCGCGACCGATCGCGTGATCGGCTGGCTCGCGCGCGACCGGCCCGACGTGTTCATCTGCGCCGAGGCGCATCGTCACTGGCGGCGCGCGCTTACCGCGCTCAAGCAGGACTATCCCCATGTCGCCGGCAGCCCACAGGGCGATGTCATGATTTTCTCGCGCAGACCCTTCGAGGCCGAGCCGGTCGATCTGTTCGTCGATATCGGTCACGCCGTTGCCGTTCGGGTCGACGGCCTGACGATCCTCGGCCTGCACACGGCCTCTCCCGAGGATCTGCGGCGCAGCACCGCCCTCCACGACCTGCTCGACAAGGCCGGCATCTTTTTGCGCGAAACCGCAGGACCGGTCGTCGTGACCGGCGACTTCAACGCCACGCCGTGGACGCCGCCGGTGCGCCGACTGATGGCCGAAGCCGGCCTGCGCTGCGCGCCGGGAGCTCTGGCCGGCACCTATCCGGCCGCCCTTCTGGGCCGCCGGGTTCCGCCTTGGCTGGCGATCCCGATCGACGTCGTGCTTGCCGGCGGCGGTGCGCAGCCGGTCAGCCGCCGCCGCGGTCCCGCGATCGGCTCCGACCATTGGCCGGTGGTCATCGAACTGGTTCTTGCCGATCGGGACGACTTCAAGCCGACGGCTTGATACGCAGGCCGGCGAGAAGCCGGGCGCCCGTCTCGTCGATCAGCCGCTTGAAGACCGCGCTCTCCGGGCCACCGGTGATGCTTTCAGCATAGGCAAGCCAGATTTTTGCGCCGCGCCGTCGCGCGGCCTGCGCGGCCTCTTCCGCCGTCGCCTCGGCACGGTCGGG
>CAWUOG010000518.1:0-2507 GCA_963923875.1 uncultured Alphaproteobacteria bacterium | reverse complement strand
GCCGATCCGTGCTCGGCGTCGCGGAAGACCTGCTCCTGGCGCGCGCCGGCGGCGATCGCACGGGCCAGCGCGGCGTCGAGATCGGGCACGTGGAGGTCGAGATGCACCGGCGTCCAGTGGCGATCATAGCGCCGCGTGTCGGTGGTGTGCGGCGAGGGCTTCGAGCCTTCCTTCTTCTCCAGCAGGCAGAGGCTCGCGCTGCCCAACTTCAGCACCGCCACGCCGGGCGCCGGCCGGACGCTCACTTCGAAGCCGAAGGCCTGGCCGTAGAAGGCGATGCCGTCGGCCAGGCTCGGCACGTCGATGCTGACGGAGATCGTGGTCTCGCTCATGGCGGGCTTGCGGGCCGTCAGTCCTTGATGTCCGGCTCGACCAGCTTCTTGAGATTGTCGAGCGATTCCTGCCAGCCCAGAGTGCAGGCCTCGGTCGGGATCATGTCCGGAATGCCTTCCTGCACCACGTTCAGCTCGGTACCGACCATGACCTTCCTGAACGTGACCGTGACGGTCATCTCGCCCGGCAGGTTGGCGTCGTCGAATTTGTCCGTGTAGCGCAGGCGTTCGTTGGGCACGAGCTCGTGATAGGTGCCGCCGAAGGAGTGGCCGTTGCCGGTGGTGAAGTTGCGGAACGACATACGGTGCGTGCCGCCGACCCGGGGTTCGAGCGTGTGGACGGTGCAGGTGAAGCCGTTGGGCGGCAGCCACTTGGCCATCGCATCGGCCTCGACGAAGGCACGATAGAGCTTCTCGGGCGAGGTGGCGAACACGCGGTGGAGGCGGACAGTTCCGGGCATGAGGTGTTTCCTGGGATGTCGTTATAAGTTAACCATATGGTAAAGTAAGGGCGCCGCGCAAGAGGGGAGTGCCGGGTCCCGTCAGAAGGCTTGTGGAGGCGCCGGAAGCCGGTTCAGGGCGGGTCGAGCTTCAGCATCTCCTGGGCCAGTTCGCGGGCACGGCCCGGCGGACGGCCGAGCGCCTCGGCCAGCGAGCGGCCGAACAGCCCGACGCCGACGGCGAGCACGATGCTCATCAGGATGCGGTCCTGCGCCGCGGCGAGTTCCTTCGCCGAGCGGTCCTTGCGGCCCTCGAGCACGCTGCGCACGGCGTCGCGCACCAGCGTGTGGCGGCGCGCCTCGCCGGTGAGTTCCAGCCACGCCGCCAGCCGCGCCGCGCCCTTCTGCTCGAAGGCGTCGAACAGCAGCGGCGCACCGGTCGCCGGCAGCGTCGCGTCGGGCAGGGTCGCGTGCGCGGCCTGGATCTGGCCGACCAGGTCGCGGATCATCCGTTCCATCAACGCGGTGTGGACGTCGGCGATGGTGCCGAAGTGATGCAGCACCGTGGCGTGGGCGATGCCGGCCCGGGCCGCGACGTCGGTCAGCTTCAGGGCTTGCGGGCCCTTTTCCAGCAGCAGCGCCTGGGCGGCGGCCAGGATGTTGTCACGGGCGGCCTCGGGCGAGCGGCGGGTGCGCCGGGGAACTGAGGATTTCTTGGTTATTGACATTTTTGTCAGTAAAGCCAACTCTAGGGTCCAACGTCCATTTCTCCTAGCCCGCTGCAGGAGTCCGCGCCATGAGCACGACCACCAAGCAAACACCTCCCGAAATCGTCGTCCGCGCCCGCAACCTCCGCTTCGACGTCGCGCCGTCGGTGAAGGCCGCGCCGGCCGGCCACTGGATGGGCGGCGACCCGGTCGCGACCGCGGTGTTCAACGCCCTGTCGCTCACTTTCCCCGACGGCGAGAAGATGTTCATCGACGCGGTGAAGCATTTCCGGCCGCAGATTCACGAGGCGGGCAAGGTCAAGCTGCTGGGCGAGATCCAGGGCTTCATCGCCCAGGAGGGCATCCATGCACGCGAGCATGCCGGGCTGAACCGGCTGATCGACCGCGCACGCTATCCGGTGGACGCGATCGAGGAGATGATCCGCAAACGCATCGGCATGGCGCGCGACCGCGGGCCTTTCGCGATGCTGCTGTCGACCATCGCGCTCGAGCACTTCACCGCCATGATGGCGGAGGACCACATGGCCCACCCCGAGCTGTTCTCCGGTGTCGCGCCCGACATCGAGCGGATGTGGCGCTGGCACGCCACGGAAGAGACCGAGCACAAGGCGGTCGCCTTCGACGTCTTCATGGAAGTGACGAAGCACTGGTCGCCGTTCCTGCGCTGGCGGCGGCGCACGCTCAGCATGATGATCGTCACCTGGAACTTCACCCGCAACATCGCGACCTATGCCTCGATGCTGCTCGAGGCCGAGGGCTGGTCGCCCGAGGCGGCCGCTAAGGCCGTGAAGAAGTACCTCTGGAGCAAGCCCGGCATGTTCCGCCGCGGCTGGCGGACCTACTTCGCGTGGTACCGCCCGGGCTTCCATCCCTGGGACGTCGACAACCGCGCCGAACTCGCGGGCTGGAAGGCGGAGTACGACATGGCCGCTGCGCAGGTCGCCCAAGCGGCATAAACCCTTCCCCATTCTTATGAGGAAGGGCCCCGTCATACGAGGGCGATGGGG
>CAWUOG010000517.1:0-2514 GCA_963923875.1 uncultured Alphaproteobacteria bacterium | reverse complement strand
CTCACCAACGCGCTGCAGGAGTTCGAAACCCTTCCCGCCTTCCTCGAGCACGTGGCGCTGTTGACCGACAACGCCGAGAAGTCCGGTGGCGATATGGTGAGCGTCATGACTCTCCACGCCGCCAAGGGGCTGGAGTTCGACACGGTGTTCCTGCCAGGTTGGGAAGAAGGCCTGTTCCCCAATCAGCGCGCGCTCGACGACAAGGGTCTCGCCGGCCTCGAGGAAGAGCGGCGACTGGCCTATGTCGGCCTGACCCGGGCCCGCAAGCGGGCCTACGTCTCCTTCGCCGCCAACCGCCGCGTGTTCAACCAGTGGCAGGCCGCCATCCCGTCGCGCTTCGTCCAGGAACTGCCGAAGGATCGGCTGGCCGAAAGCAGCGACGCCGGCCTCTACGCTACCTATTCGGCGGGCCATCACGGCGGCCTGCGCGACCAGGTGAGCGGCTTCGACTACGAGAGCCTCGGCGTGACGAGCGTCGGCCGAGCACGCACGCGCTGGCGCGACGAGACACTCGATGACCGCCGCGCCGTCGCGGGCGACAAACCCGACCTCGCCATCGGCCAGCGGGTGTTCCATCAGAAGTTCGGCTATGGCCGCATCGTCGCCGTCGACGGCAATAAACTCGACATCGACTTCGAGAAGGCCGGCTCCAAGAAGGTGCTGGACAGTTTCGTCGAGGCGGCCTGATCGCAGGGTTTGGGGGAGCAATCCATGACACGTTCGATCGTTCTCGCACTGGCCGTGCTGTTCGCCGCCGGCTCCGCGCTGGCCCAGGGCAAGGTCACCGTCGTCACCTCCTTCTCCAAGGAGGTCACCGACCCGCTCAAGAAGGCGTTCGAAAAGGCGGTACCGGGCACGACCCTCGAGGTTCAGAACCGAAACACAAATGCCGGCGTGAAATTCCTTGAGGAGACCCGCGGCAACAACCAGGTCGATCTGTTCTGGGCTTCCGCGCCCGATGCGTTCGAGGTCCTGAAGGGCAAGAAATTGCTGGCGCCGTACAAGCCCAAGGCGACCGGGATCGCCGAGAAGGTCGGCTCCTACCCGGTGAACGACAAGGACGGCTTCTATGTCGGTTTCGCCGCCTCGGGATACGGCATCATGTGGAACGAGCGCTATGTGAAGGCCAACAAGTTGCCGACGCCCCGGGAATGGCAGGATCTCGCCCAGGCGCCCTACTTCGACCACGTCTCGATCTCGGCGCCATCGCGCTCGGGCACCACGCACCTCACCATCGAGACCATCCTGCAGGGCGAGGGTTGGGCCAAGGGCTGGCGCACCGTGAAGGAGATCGCCGGCAATCTGCGGCAAGTCACCGATCGATCGTTCGGCGTGCCGGAGAACGTCAATTCGGGCCAGGTCGGCTACGGCATCGTGATCGACTTCTTCGCGTTCTCCTCGCAGGGCGCGGGCTTTCCGGTGAAGTTCGTCTATCCATCGGTGACGACCCTGGTACCGGCCAATATCGGTATCGTCGCCAACGCACCCAACCGGGCGGGCGCCGAAGCCTTCATCGAGTTCCTGCTGTCACCGGCCGGCCAGGAGGTCCTGCTCGAGCCAACCATTCGCCGCCTGCCGGTGCGGCCGGAGATCTACGCCAAGGCGCCGGCCGATTATCCCAATCCGTTCAAGGACCAGAAGCTGCAGGGCCTGCTGACGTTCAACGCCGAACTTTCAGAGAAGCGCAACGAAGCGGTCGACGTCCTGTTCGACCAGCTCGTCACCTTCCAGCTCGAGCCGCTGAAGGCCGCGACCAAAGCGTTGCACGAGCTCGATGCGGCGCTGACCAAGAAGAACGACGCCCGGGCCAAGGCCCTCGCCGCGGAAGCGCGTGACCTGATTGCCGCGATGCCGATCACCGACAGCGAAGCCGCTTCACCAGAGCTGCGCGCGGCCTTCACCGGCGGCAAGCAGAAGACCGCCCGCCAGGCCGAGCTCGAGCAGCAATGGGCGGCCTTTGCCAAGGAGAAGTACGCCGCCGCCAAGGCCAAGGCCGAGGAAGGGCTGAAGCTGGTCCGGTGAGGGCGGCTCTCTGATGGCAGTCGTCACCGCGCCCCTCGCCAGCAGCCGATCGTCCGGCCCGGCGCTGCTCGCGCTGGCAATCGGTCTGTTCCTTGTCGCGTTCCTGGTCGTGCCGGTGGCGACCGTCGTCTACGTCGCCTTTACCGAGAAGGGCGGCGGCACCTTCACCCTCATCAACTTTCTCGACTTCGTGCGCACCGAGCTGTTCGTGCGCTCGTTCTGGAACTCGGTCTATGTGTCGGCGATGACCGTGCTGTGGTCGTCGGCGTTCGCCCTGCCGCTGGCCTACCTGACCACACGCTTCGATTTCCGCGGCGCAATGTTGGTCCATACGCTGGGATTCCTGCCGCTGATCATGCCGCCATTCGTCGGTGCTGTGGCGATGCAGCTCCTGTTCGGGCGCAACGGCACGGTCAACCTCCTGCTCGACGAGTATTTCGACTTCAAGATCGGGTTCATGGAGGGGCTGAACGGAGTCATCTTCCTGCAGGC
>CAWUOG010000516.1:0-2516 GCA_963923875.1 uncultured Alphaproteobacteria bacterium | reverse complement strand
ATGCTCCAGTACGTCGTCCGCCGCATCCTGCTGATGATCCCGACGCTGTTCGTGATCAGCCTGCTCGTCTACCTGATCATCGACCTGCCGCCGGGCGACTGCGTCACCGCGCAGATCGACGAGCTGCTGAGCCGCGGCGATCCGGACGCGCTCAATCGCGCCGAAGAGCTGCGTCACCTCTACGGCCTCGACCAGTCGCTGATGCACCGCTACTTCACGTGGTTCTTCGGCATCTTCCACTGGGATTTCGGCCTCAGCTGCCAGGACACCGTGCCGGTCAAGGACCTGATCGGCGAGCGCATCGTGCTCACCATGGTCATGGAAAGCGCGACCATCGCCTTCATCTGGATCGTGTCGTTCGTGATCGGCGTCTACGCCGCCACCCACCAGTACCAGATCGGCGACTACGTCGCGTCGTTCGTCGGCTTCGTCGGCCTCGCCGTGCCGAACTTCCTGCTCGCCCTCGTGCTGCTCTATGTCGGCAAGGTCTATTTCGGCCTGTCGATCGGCGGCCTGATGGATCCCGAGTACATCGACAAGCCGATGAGCTGGGGCAAGTTCGTCTCGGTGCTGGAGCACCTGGTCATCCCGGTGATCGTGATCGGCACCTCGGGCACCGCCGGCATGATCCGCCGCCTGCGCGCCAACCTGCTCGACGAGCTGCAGAAGCAGTACGTCACCACCGGCAAGGCCAAGGGCCTGCCGCCGCTCAAGCTGCTGATCAAGTATCCGCTGCGCCACGCCATCAACCCGTTCGTCGCCGACATCGGCCACCTGCTGCCCGAGGTGATCTCGGGTTCGGTGATCGTTTCGGTCGTGCTGTCGCTGCCGACCACCGGCCCGATGCTGCTGGGCGCGCTCAAGACCCAGGACGTCAATCTCGCCGCGACCTTCCTGCTGATCGTGGCGGTGCTGACCGTGATCGGCATGCTGATCTCCGACCTGCTGCTGGCGGTGCTCGATCCGCGCATCCGCTTCGGCGCCACGAGCGAAAAGTAGGGAGGCGCCGACCATGACCGACACCTCCGCGCCGCAGCCCACGCCCCGTCCCGCGCCGATGCCGCACTACGTCAACACCGCCCCGTGGGATCCGTACGTCTCCGAGAAGCTCACCGCCGATCAGGAGAAGTACTACATGGCGGGCCAGTGGAAGCTGATGTGGTGGCGCTTCCGCCGCCACAAGCCCGCTGTCGTCTCCGGACTCTTCCTGCTGCTGATGTACTTCTCGTGCTTCATCAGCGAGTGGATCGCGCCCTACGACCTGCACACGCGCCACACCAAGTACATCTTCGCGCCGCCGCAGAGCATCAACTTCTTCCACGAGGGCAAGTTCCTCGGTCCCTTCGTCTACGACCTCAAGATGGAGCGCGACCTCGACACGCTGCAGCGCGTCTACACCGACGACACCACCAAGCCGCGTCCGCTGCGCTTCTTCTGCAGCGGCGAGAAGTACGAGTTCTGGGGCCTGGTCGAATCGAGCTTCCACCTGGTCTGCCCGGCGAAGGACGGCACCCTGTTCCTCGCCGGCACCGACCGGCTCGGCCGCGACATGTTCAGCCGCGTCGTCTATGCCGCGCGGATCTCGCTCACCATCGGCATCATCGGCATCGCGCTGTCCTTCACCCTGGCGCTCGTGCTCGGCGGATTGGCCGGCTACTACGGCGGCTGGGTCGATCTCGTGGTCCAGCGCGTCACCGAGATCCTGAAGAGCTTCCCGCACCTGCCGCTGTGGCTCGCTTTGTCGGCCGCGCTGCCGGTGACCTGGTCGCCGCTGCTGGTCTATTTCGGCATCACGCTCATCCTGGCGCTGCTCGACTGGCCGAGCCTCGGCCGCGCCGTGCGCTCCAAGCTCCTGTCGTTGCGCGAGGAGGATTACGCCTCGGCCGCCGCCATGATGGGCGCCACGCCGGCCCGCATCATCGGCCGCCACCTGCTGCCCGGCTTCATGAGCCATCTGATCGCCTCGGCGACCCTGTCGATCCCGTCGATGATCCTCGCCGAGACCGCCCTGTCGTTCCTCGGCCTCGGCCTGCGCCCGCCCATCACCTCGTGGGGCGTGTTGCTGAACGAAGCCACCGACATCAACGTCGTCGCCGTCAACTGGTGGCTGATGCTGCCCGTCGTTCCCGTGATCCTGGTGATCCTCGCTTACCAGTTCCTCGGCGATGGGATGAGAGATGCAGCGGATCCATATGCTTAGGGCTAAGCCCTAAGCATAGGCGGGCCCGTGGCGCTAGGAGCGCGCCGCGCTCCGGTCGCGCGCAGCGCGAAGCGTAGGGCCCGCTGTGTGGAGCCTTTCAGACCCCGTCTCGACAAGCGTCATGAGCGGGCCTGGAGGCCCGCGGTCCGTCGAGACCTGACCCCTCCGCCCCGCGTCGGCGTTTCGCCGCCCTTGGCGGCGAAAGCGCCTTGAGCGCGGGCCACCTCCCCATCCGAATGGGGAGGGCGTCTCCTCACCCCTTCAGCACCTTCCCGATCTCCGCCCCCAGCGTCCGGAACGTCTGCTTGCGCGCCGA
>CAWUOG010000515.1:0-2517 GCA_963923875.1 uncultured Alphaproteobacteria bacterium | reverse complement strand
TTCTTCGACCATGAACTCATCAAGTCGCTGGGCTGCGAATCGGCCATGAATATTCCGGTGACCTACGGTGGCCGCGTGCTCGGCACGATGAACCTGCTCGACGCGGAGAATCACTACAAGGCCACCGACCCCGAGAAGGTGCTGCCGTTCGCGGCGCTGATGATCGGGCCGTTCCTCGACGCCATCGCCGCCGATCCCGGCTGAGGGACGGGGTGCGCCAACTGCGCCAACCGGTTGGCGCAGTTGGCGCACCCCTTTGACCGTTCGGCTCCAGGCCCCATATTCCTCTCCGGAACATGGAGTTGTGTGAATGAACGCCGTCTTGGGTGACCTGCCGACCTGGAACCTGGCCGACCTCTATTCCAGCCCGACCGGCCCCGATCTCGATCGCGACCTCAAGCGTGCGGCAGCCGAGGCCGAGGCGTTCGCCAAGGCCTATGAAGGCCGGATCGCCTCGCTGTCGGGCAGGGAATTGGGCGAGGCCGTAGCGAAGTACGAAGCGCTCAGCGACCTGACCGGCCGCATCGGTTCGTTCGCCTCGCTCTACTATGCGCAGGACCAGGCCGATTCCGAGCGCGGCAGCTTCTCGCAGAACGTGTCGGAGAAGCTCACCGACATCGGCACGAAGCTGGTGTTCTTCCGGCTCGAGATCAACAAGCTCGAGGACGCCGATCTCGCCGGGAAGCAGAAGGATCCGGCGCTCGCCAAGTACGGGCCGTGGCTGCGCGACCTGCGCGTCTGGCGGCCGCACCAGCTGTCCGACGAGCTGGAGAAGGCGCTGCACGAGAAGTACGTCGTCGGCCGGGCCGCCTGGTCGCGCCTGTTCGACGAGACGATTGCACGGCTGCGCTATCCGTTCGGCAACGAAATGCTCTCGGAACCGCAGATCCTGGACAAGCTCTCCAACAAGGACGCCGCCGTCCGCAAGGAAGCCGCCAAGTCGTTCGGCAAGGTGCAGGGCGACAACATCGCGGTGTTCTCGCTGGTCACCAACACGCTGGCCAAGGACAAGGAGATCGAGGACCGCTGGCGCAAGTACGCGCGGCCGCAGTCCTCGATGAACCTCGCCAACGTGGTCGAGGACGAGGTGGTCGATGCGCTGTCGTCGGCGGTCAAGGCTGCCTATCCGCGCCTCGCGCACCGCTACTACAAGCTCAAGGCCAAGTGGTTCGGCGTCGACAAGATGCCGTACTGGGACCGCAACGCGCCGCTGCCCGAGCATGACGACCGCACCATCCCGTGGGCGGAGGCCGAGAAGATCGTGCTCGATGCCTATGGTGCGTTTTCGCCCGAGCTGGCGGCGGTCGGCAGGAAGTTCTTCGGTACCGGCTGGATCGATGCGCCGGCGCGGCCGGGCAAGTCGCCGGGCGCCTTCGCCCATCCGACCGTGCCGTCGGCACATCCCTATCTGCTGCTGAACTACCAGGGCAAGGTGCGGGACGTGATGACCCTGGCGCACGAACTGGGTCACGGCGTGCACCAGGTGCTGGCCGGAGGACAAGGCGCGCTGATGGCCGATACGCCGCTCACGCTCGCCGAGACCGCCTCGGTGTTCGGCGAGATGCTGACTTTCCAGTCGCTGCTCAAAAGCGCGCCCGACACGAAGACGCGCAAGGCGATGCTCGCGGGCAAGGTCGAGGACATGCTGAACACGGTGGTCCGCCAGATCGCCTTCTACGATTTCGAATCGCGCCTGCACATGAAGCGGCGCGAGGGCGAGCTGACGCCCGACGCGATCGGCGAGATCTGGATGGCGGTGCAGACCGAGAGCCTCGGCCCGGCCTTCACCTTCGACGAGGAGTACAGGCACTACTGGTCGTATATCGGCCACTTCATCCATTCGCCGTTCTACGTCTACGCCTATGCGTTCGGCGATTGCTTGGTGAATTCGCTCTATGCCGCCTATCAGGCCAGGCCCGACGGCTTCCAGGCGAAGTATCTCGACATGCTGCGCGCCGGCGGCGTGAAGCGGCACAAGGAGCTGCTGGCGCCGTTCGGCCTCGACGCGTCGGACCCTGCCTTCTGGGACAGGGGCCTCGGCGTCATTTCGGGCTTCGTGGATGAACTCGAGAAGCTCTAGCTTCCGTCGTCCCGAGCGAAGTCGAGGGACCTTGTCTGCAGTGCACAAGGTCTCTCCGCTCCGCCACGCTTCGCGCGGCTCCGGTCGAGACGACGGAAATGAGTGAAGACGACTCCCTCGGCGGCCGCCTCGGCCGGTACGCCAAGGTCGGCGCATCGGTCGGTGGGCTGGCGGCCAAACTGGCGGGCCAGCGCTATCTCGGGCTCTCGCTCGATCGCGACAAGCATGCGACGGAACTGAAGGCGGCCCTCGGCGGGCTGAAGGGCCCGCTGATGAAGGCGGCGCAGCTGCTTGCGACCATTCCCGACGCGCTGCCGCCCGAATACGCCCGCGAGCTGGCGCAGTTGCAGGCCAACGCGCCGGCGATGGGTTGGGCTTTCGTGCGGCGGCGCATGGCGACCGAGCTCGGCCCCGACTGGCAGGCGAAGTTCCGGAGG
>CAWUOG010000514.1:0-2526 GCA_963923875.1 uncultured Alphaproteobacteria bacterium | reverse complement strand
CGCATGACCGTGGGCGCCATGCTGGGCGAGCCGCTGATGCTGCATCGCCTGATCGCCAACGAGGCGCAGCGCCGCGCGCGGGTCGCCGAGCTGCTCGACCTGGTGGGGTTGCGCCCCGATCATGCGCGCCGCTATCCGCACGAATTCTCCGGCGGCCAGCGCCAGCGCCTCGCCATCGCCCGCGCGCTCGCCGTCGAGCCCCGGCTGATCGTGGCCGACGAGCCGGTGTCGGCGCTCGACGTCTCGATCCAGGCGCAGGTCATCAACCTGATGAAGAGCCTGCAGCAGCGCTTCGGCATGGCCTACATCTTCATCAGCCACGATCTCGCGGTGGTGAAGCACATCGCCGACCGCATCGCCGTCATGTATCTCGGCAAAATCGTCGAGACGGCGACGACCGAGGAGCTGTTCCGCCAGCCGCGCCATCCCTATACGCGCGCGCTGCTCTCGGCGGTTCCCCTGCCCGACCCGACCGCGATCCGCGAGCGCGCCCTGCTCGAAGGCGACATTCCGAGCGCGATGAACCCGCCGCCTGGCTGCCGCTTCAACACGCGCTGCCGCTTCGCCCGCGACAGCTGCCGGCGCGACGAGCCCGCGCTGGCGGACGAGGCGGGGCATGCCACCGCCTGTCCGTGGTGGCGCGAGTTCCCGCCGGCGCCGGCGATCGCCGGCCATACCGGCCAAAACGAGGATCGCATCCGGCTGGACCGCCTGCAGGCGGCCTTCGTCGCAACACAGGAGGCAACATGAAGAGACTGGCCCTCACGCTTGCGCTGACCGCTGCCCTCGCCGCCATGACGGCGGCCGGCAGCGCCTTCGCCCAGAGCAACCTGCGCATCGGCCTCGCCGAGGATCCCGACGTGCTCGACCCGACGCTGGCGCGCACCTATGTCGGCCGCATCGTCTTCGCCTCGATCTGCGACAAGCTGTTCGACATCGACGAGAACCTGAAGGTCGTGCCGCAGCTCGCCCTCAGCCACGAGACCTCGGCCGACGGCAAGGAAGTCACGATCAAGCTGCGGCCCAACGTGAAGTTCCAGGACGGCGAGGCCTTCGATGCCGCCGCCGCCAAATACAGCCTCGACCGCCATCTCAACATGAAGGGCTCGTTCCGCAAGCCCGAGATCGGCTCGATCGACAAGGTCGAGGTGGTCGACCCGCTGACCATCAAGCTGGTGTTGAAGGAGCCGTTCTCGCCGCTGCTGGCGCAGCTCACCGACCGTGCCGGCATGATGGTGTCGCCCAAGGCCGCCGAAGCGGCAGGCGACAAGTTCGGCCTGCATCCGGTCTGCGCCGGTCCCTACAAGTTCGTCGAGCGCGTCCAGCAGGGCCGCATCGTGGTCGAGAAGTTCGCCGACTACTGGAACAAGGACCAGATCTTCATCGACAGGATCACCTACCTGCCGATCGTCGACGGCACGGTGCGGCTCGCCAACCTCAAGTCCGGCGCCCTCGACCTGATCGAGCGCGTGCTCGCCACCGACATCAAGGCGGTGCGCGAGGACAAGAAGCTGAAGCTGATCAAGGCGGTGAGCCTGGGCTATGTCGGCCTGACCGTGAACCTCGCCAACGGCGACAAGGCGAACAACCCGCTCGGCAAGGATCCGAAGGTGCGCCGGGCGCTCGAACTGGCGATCGACCGCGAGGCGCTGAACCAGGTCGTGTTCAACGGCGAGTTCGTGCCGGGCAACCAGTGGGTCAGCCCGCAGAACCCGTACTATCAGTCCGCCATGCCCGTGCCGAAGCGCGACGTCGCCAAGGCCAAGGCGCTGCTCAAGGAGGCCGGCGTTACCGGCCCGCTCGTCATCGACTTCATGGTGCCCAATGGCGCGGAGTTCAGGCAGGTCGCCGAGGTTCTGCAGTCGATGGTCGCCGAGGCCGGCTTCGACCTGAAGATCCGGCTGACCGAGTTCGCGACCTCGCTGAAGCAGGCCGAGGACGGCAACTTCCAGCTCTTCCTGATCGGCTGGAGCGGCCGCAGCGATCCGGACGGCAATTCGTTCGTCTTCCATCTCTGCAATGCGCCGCAGAACAACGGCAAGTACTGCGACCCCGAGGTCGACGCCGCGCACAAGCTGGCCCGCAGCAAGAGCGATCCGGCCGAGCGCAAGAAGGCCTACGAGACGGTCACCCGCAAGCAACTGGCCGACGGCTCGATCATCTACCTGTACCATCCGCAGGTGCTGGTCGCGCTCAGCGACAAGGTCGAGGGCTACAAGCAGATGCCGGACGGCCTGGTCCGCGTCGTCGGCCTGAAGCTCGCCAAGTAGGCCTGCGGAAACTGCGCCAACCATGCTCGGCTACCTGGTCCAGCGACTGCTGCAGATCATCCCGACACTGATCCTGGTGTCGATGCTGATCTTCGGCCTGCAGCAGCTGCTGCCGGGCGACCCGGCGCTGATCATGGCGGGCGAGGAGCGCGATCCCAAGGTGCTCCAGGAAATCCGCGAGCAGTACAAACTCGATCAGCCGATCCCCGTTCAGTACGTCTACTGGATGAAGGGCGTGCTGTCGGGGAACCTGGGC
>CAWUOG010000513.1:0-2533 GCA_963923875.1 uncultured Alphaproteobacteria bacterium | reverse complement strand
CGGCTCAGGTGCTGTCGCGGCTGGCCAATGCCGGCTCGAAGTTCGACACGGCCTCGCGGGGCGAGATCGAGATGGTGCAGGCCGCCGGCGTGTCGGTCGACCGCATCTCGTTCGGCAACACGATCAAGAAGGAAAAGGACATCGCCTGGGCCTACCAGCAGGGCGTGCGCCTGTTCGCCTTCGACAGCGAGGCCGAGCTGCAGAAGCTGGTCCGTGTCGCGCCGGGGGCGCGGGTGTTCTGCCGCGTCCTGGTCGACTGCATCGGCGCCGAGTGGCCGCTCAACAAGAAGTTCGGCTGTGCGCCGGAGATGGCCAAGGACCTGCTGCGCAAGGCCAAGCAGTGGGGCATGGACCCGTACGGCATCTCCTTCCATGTCGGCAGCCAGCAGACCGACCTCGAGCAGTGGGACAAGGCGCTCGCCCAGGTTTCGCAGATGTTCTTCGCGCTCGCCGAAGAGGGTGTCGACCTGCGCATGGTCAATCTGGGCGGCGGCTTCCCGGCGCGCTATCGCTCCGAGGTCAATACGCTGGAGTCGTACTGCGAGGCGGTGACCCGCGCGCTGGTGCGCCACTTCGGCAACCGCATGCCCGAGGTGATCCTCGAGCCGGGCCGCTCGATGGTGGGCGACGCCGGCGTGATCCAGAGCGAAGTGGTGCTGGTCAGCCGCAAGGCCGCCAACGACCGCAAGCGCTGGGTCTATCTCGACATCGGCAAGTTCTCCGGCCTCGCCGAGACCATGGACGAGAGCATCAAGTACCGCCTGCGCACGCCGCGCGACGGCACGCGCGTCGGCCCGGTCGTGCTGGCCGGCCCGACCTGCGACTCGGCCGACATCCTCTATGAAAAGACCGAGTACAAGCTGCCGCTGTCGCTGAAGCCCGGCGACAAGGTCGAGATCCTGTCGACCGGCGCCTACACCACGACCTACTCGTCGGTCGCCTTCAACGGTTTCCAGCCGCTCAAGTCGATCTGCATCTAGTTCCCGTCTTTACAGCGCAATGACGTGACGGGGCCTTGAGAAAGGCCCCGTCGCCGTTTATCGACCATTTCAAAGAGACAGCAGGGGCGAGACATGGCCAGGAAAACCGCGCGCGGCGGAAAGTACGTCAACTTCAAGGGCCGGATGATCATGGTCGGGTTCGGCTCGATCGGTCAGGGCGTGCTGCCGCTGATCCTGCGCCATATCGGCATCAAGCCGAGCCAGATCACGATCATCGCCGACGAGATGCGCGGCGGCATTCCCGAGGCGAAGCGCTACGGCGTGGAGTTCATCGAGAAGCGCCTGACCCGGGCGAACTACCGGTCCGTTCTGGCCGGCCGTCTCGACAAGGGCGATTTCCTGGTCAACCTGTCGGTCGAGGTCGCCTCGACGGCGCTGGTCGAGCTCTGCCAGGAAAAGGGCGCGCTCTACATCGATACCTGCATCGAACCGTGGCCTGGCGGCTATACCGACCCCAACCTGTCGGTCTCGCGCCGCTCCAACTATGCGCTGCGCGACGCGATGCTGAAGCTGAAGCCGCGGTACCGCGGCGGGCCGACGGCGGTGATCGCCCATGGCGCCAATCCCGGCCTGGTCTCGCACTTCGTCAAGCAGGCGCTGGTCAACATCGCCCGCGACACCGGCGTGAAGGTCAAGACGCCGACGACGCGCGACGGCTGGGGCCGCCTGGCCAGGCGGCTCGGCATCAAGGTGATCCACATCGCCGAGCGCGACACCCAGGTCTCGCCGAGGCCCAAGGAGGTCGGCGAGTTCGTCAACACCTGGTCGATCGACGGCTTCGTCTCCGAGGGCGGTCAGCCGGCGGAGATGGGCTGGGGCACGCACGAGAAGGCGTTGCCGCCCGACGGACGGCGCCACACGTTCGGTTGCGACGCGGCGATCTACCTGAACCGTCCCGGCCTGCTCACGCGCGTGCGTACCTGGACTCCGCTCGAGGGGCCTTTCCACGGCTTCATCATCACGCACAACGAATCGATCTCGATGGCCGACTACTTCACCGTGCGCGACGGCAAGAAGGTGGTCTACCGGCCGACCGTGCACTACGCCTATCATCCGTGCGACCAGGCGATCATGTCGATGCACGAGATCGCCGGAAAGAACCTCAAGCAGCAGAAGCGCCAGCGCCTGATCGTCGAGGAGATCACCTCGGGCCGCGACGAGCTGGGCGTGCTGCTGATGGGCCACAAGAAGGGCATCTACTGGTACGGCAGCCAGCTCGACATCCACGAGACGCGCAAGCTCACGCCCTACAACAACGCGACCTCGATCCAGGTCTGCGCGCCGGTGCTGTCGGGCATCATCTGGGCGCTGGAGAATCCCGAGTGCGGCCTCGTCGAGGCCGACGAGATGGATTTCGAGCGCAACCTCGAGATCTGCATGCCGTATCTCGGCCCGGTGGTCGGCAAGTACGGCGACTGGACGCCGCTTCAGGACCGCGGCGGGCTGTTCCCCGAGGACGTCGACCGCAACGATCCCTGGCAGTTCAAGAACTTCCGCGTGACCTGATAAGTCATTGTTTTATATAGTCTATT
>CAWUOG010000512.1:0-2545 GCA_963923875.1 uncultured Alphaproteobacteria bacterium | reverse complement strand
GCAGGACAAGGACTGGAACCTCGATACCTTCATGAAGGCTGCCGAAGCCTGCTTCAAGGGCGGCAATCCCTTCGGCATCGGCCTGGGAACGACATCGGACAACGTCGACACGATCGGCGCGATTTTCCATTCGTTCGGCGCCGTACTGGTGAACGAGAAGGGCGACATCGTCCTCAAGAACGACCAGGTCCGCCAGGCGCTCGACTACTACAAGAAGCTGATGTCCTTCCTGCCGCCCGACGTGCCGGCGTGGGACGACGCGTCGAACAACAAGTTCCTGGTCTCGGGCCAGGGTTCGTTGATCATGAATCCGCCGAGCGCCTGGGCCGTCGCCAGGCGCGACGCGCCGCAGGTCGCCGAGCAGTGCTGGACCCACGGCATGCCGTCGGGGCCGAAGGGACGCTTCGCGCCGTTCCTGCCGTTCTTCTGGGGAATCTGGAACTTCAGCAAGAACGTGCCCGCTGCGAAGAGCCTGCTGGTTCATCTGTCGTCGCCGGCCGTGGTCGAATCGATGGTGGTGGCAAGCGGTGGCTACGATCTGCCGTCGTTCGAGAACCTCACCAAGTTCAAGGTGTGGGCGGAAGAGGGGCCGCCGAAGGGTACGCTCTTCCACTACCCGGATCCCTACCATCACCAGACCTATTCGGTGGCCTGTGCGCCGGCGCCGCACAAGATTGCGGCCAACATGTACAACCAGGGGATCATGACCCAGATGGCCGTCCGCTACTTCAAGGGCGAGCCCCTCGAGAAGACGCTGGATTGGGCGTCGGTCGAGATCGAAGGCTACATGCGCAACTAACTGCAATCGATCCAGGGACGCCGTTCGCGAGAACGGCGTCCTTTCGATCTGAAACCCTTGCTTCCCGCGCACGGAGCACGTCATGGCCGACATCGCCGCCCGCTCATCCGCAATCGCCACCCCCGATCGCCGGAACGGCCTGCACAAGCTGATGCAGCGCAAGTCGACGATCGCTTTCCTGATGGCGCTGCCGCTGATCCTCCTGATCGGCATTCTCGTGGCCTACCCGGCGGGATACGCGATCTGGCTGTCGATGCTGAACAAGTCGATGACCAAGTTCGTTGGCTTCGGCA
Source organism: uncultured Alphaproteobacteria bacterium (assembly GCA_963923875.1). Taxonomy (GTDB): domain Bacteria; phylum Pseudomonadota; class Alphaproteobacteria; order Reyranellales; family Reyranellaceae; genus Reyranella. Next base: position 1,453 of record CAWUOG010000512.1, on the reverse strand, counting down.
ATTTCGAATTCCTGTTCAAGCGCCCGACCTTCTGGGACATCGTCTTCCAGTCGTGTCTGTTCGCGATCACCGCGGTGATCTTCAAGGCGATCATCGGATTCGTGGTCGCCCACTTCGTGCACAACATTCCGTCGAAAGGCCAGCGCAAGTGGCGCGGCATGCTGCTCGTGCCGTGGGTCATCCCGCCGGCCATGAGCACGCTCGCCTGGCTGTGGCTGTTCGACCCGTCCTATTCGGCCTTCAACTGGATCCTCGCCCATTTCGGCATCGACCGTATCCCGTGGACGGGCGAGGCGGAGTGGGCGCGCTTCTCGGTGATCCTGGTCAACGTCTGGATCGGCTCGCCGTTCTTCATGATCATGTACCTGGCGGCGCTGAAGTCGGTGCCCGAGCAGCTCTACGAGGCGGCGTCGATCGACGGCGCCACGTGGTGGCAGCGCATCTGGTACGTGACCCTGCCGATGATGCGCAACATCATCGCCATCACCGCGCTGTTCTCGCTGATCGTCACCTTCGCCAACTTCGACATCGTGCGCGTGCTGACGGCGGGCGGTCCGCTGACGTCGACGCACGTTTTCGCCACCTGGGCGTTCAGGGTCGGCATCGAAAGCGGCGACATTCCGCTCGGCGCCACCGTGTCGCTGTTCATGGTGCCGATCCTGGCGGTTGCCGCGGCCTTCATCCTGCGCGACATCAACAAGCGGGGGAGTGAAGTCTGATGGCCAATGCCGCAGTCGCCGCCGCCCAGGCGGCCTCCCTCGCGAACAGGAAATACGGCAGCATCAGCCGCGATCGGCGCTGGGCCTTGCGCTGGTCGTACTTCTTCCTCGTGCTGTTCGCCATCTTCTTCCTGATGCCGCCGATCTACATGTTCATCACGTCGCTCAAGACCAGCGCGGAGATCTCGGCGGCCGCCAATCCGTGGTGGGTGAACAAGCCGACGCTCGAGAACTACATCGAGCTGCTGACCAAGAACCAGTACCTGATCTTCTTCCGCAACTCGGCGATCGTCTCGGTCATCACCGTCTTCGTCACGATGCTGATCAGCGTGACCGCGGCGTTCGCGCTCGCGCGCATGAAGTTCTGGGGATCGGCGACGCTCGCCACCGGCGTGTTCCTGACCTACCTGATCCCGGACACGCTGCTGTTCATCCCGCTGTTCAAGATGTTCGCGTGGGTGCGCGAGTACACCGGCATAGAGCTGATCAATCACTGGTGGACGATGATCATCCTCTATCCCACCCTGACCGTGCCGTTCGCGACCTGGATCATGATCGGCTACTTCGCCTCGATCCCCAAGGAGCTCGACGAGGCGGCGCTGATCGACGGCGCGACCTGGATGCAGACCCTGACCAAGATCTTCATACCGGTGGCGCTGCCGGGCATCATCGCCGCCACGATCTTCGCCTTCACCGTGTCGTGGGCGCAGTTCCTCTATCCGCTGGCATTCACC
>CAWUOG010000511.1:0-2547 GCA_963923875.1 uncultured Alphaproteobacteria bacterium | reverse complement strand
GGTCTATCCTGCCGACAAGTTTCCGGCCGGCCAGTGGGACTACCAGTGCTTCTACGAGGAGAGCTTCGACAAGGCGGTGGCGAGTTTCGAGGCCAACATCCGCAACGTCGTGAAGGCGCTGTTCCGCAAGGGCAACCCCGAACGGGTCGGGCAGCCCTCGATCACGGCCATGGTGCGGGCCGCCGGCGGCTGGTTCGGCGGCGGCGCCTGTCCTGACCTGCCGCGCGATGCCGACGTCGTGACCGAGGAAGACGTCGAGGCCTATACTGCCGCGCTCACGCGCAATGGCTTCTTCGGACCGGACTCCTGGTACATGAACCACAAGCGCAATGGCGCGTACGCGAAGCGGGCGAAGAACGGCGGCAAGCTGTCGATGCCGGTGCTGTTCCTGCACGGCGCCTACGATTTCACCTGCGAGACCATGCACTCGAAGCTCGCCGAGCCGATGCGGCGCGACTGCGCCGATCTCACCGAGGTTGTGGTCAAGTCGGGCCACTGGATGGCCCAGGAGCGGCCGGTCGACGTGAACGTGGCACTGGCGCGCTGGCTGGCGGCGAAGCTGCCCGACTACTGGAAGAAGCCTTAGCGGCGCCATAATCGGCGCCTGTCATGACCGGGTCACTGAAGGAGAGAGCAGTGCGCCTTGTCATCCCCGTTCTGACGATTGCGTGCGCCGTCGCGACAGCAAGCGTTGACTTCGCCCAGCCCGACAATAAGGGCCATGGGCGGGGAAACCCGCAGGGTGGCGGACCGTCGAATGCCGCCGGCCATCCGGGCGGCGGTGGACCGCAGGCATCGATCTCGATCTCCGACCGCGATCGCAACGAGGTCTATGCCTACTATCGCGGCCAGTACGCCGCCGGCAATTGTCCGCCGGGCCTCGCCAAGAAGAACAATGGCTGCATGCCGCCGGGCCAGGCGAAGAAGGCCTGGACGATGAACCAGCCGCTACCGGCCGGAGTCTTGTACGAGGTGCTGCCGCGCGATCTGCTTGGTCGCCTGTCACCGGCGCCGTCCGGCTACCAGTATGTCCGTGTCGCCAATGACGTGCTCATGATGGCAGTCGGCACCCGGATGATCGTCGGCGCGCTGGCCGATCTCGGCGCTCTCTAGGGGCTCTCCGGGACGCATTCTAGCGGCCCTTCATGCGGCGCCACTGGGCGAAGGCCTGCTTCGCCCGCTCGCCGCTCGGGATGTGCAGGCCGTAGACGCCGCCGCCCTGATTGACCTGCTCGGCGGTGAATTCCTCGAAGGCCTGGGCTTCGGCGGCTTCCTCGGCGATCTCGTCGGCAAGGGCTGCGGGCAGGACGATCAGCGCCGTTCGATCGCGGAACACGACGTCGCCCGCATCGAGGGGAATGCCGCGCAGGTCGCGGCGCGTCATTACGCCGGCCAGGCGTTGCAGCAGCCGTTCCGGCAGCCGGCCGATCGGCCGGTCCAGCACCAGCACGTTGCCCGGCCGCGCCGAGGCGATCGCCAGGCAGGCTTCGCCCGCGAACGGATCGGCCGGGGGCAGGCGGGCGAGGTCGTGGCCGCGCATCCGGCGCCTGGCCAGCACGGCGACGATGGCCTTGGCGCCGACCCGCAGGAGCTTGTCGCGCGTCGCCGGCGTCATTGCTTGCGAAGGGCGGCGAAGCGCTCCCGGGATTCCGCCGGCCAGAGTTCGGAGGGCTTGTAGAATTCCGGCACCGCTCTGGCGCCGGGGGGCAGCACGACCCAGGGCTGCTTGGTCGAGGTGAAGATGTGGATGTCCGGTTCGATGCCGTGGCCGGCGTCGAGCGTGCCGACCCGCACGAAGCGCACCTTGTCGCCCGAGCCGGAATAGTTGCTCCACACCGCGATACGGCACTTCGGGCAGCGCCAGATCCCCTGGCCCTTGCCGCTGGCGGATGGCGTGACGACCAACTCGGGTTGGCCTTCGCCGGTGACTTCGACGCGGTCGGCCTCGATCATGGCATTGAGTGCGAAGGCGGTGCCGGTCTCGCGCTGGCACCAGGTGCAGTGGCAGGCATGCACGAAGAGAGGCTTGCCCGTCATGCGGTAGCGGACGTGGCGGCAGGTGCAGCCGCCCTCCCTGGCTTGATCGGACCGGGTTTCATTGCTGGTCATCGGACGAATCAATACCATTGCCGCGGGAGGAGATGGAAATGGTCGATCGTCTGAAGGGCAAGGTGGCAGTGGTGACCGGCGCGGCGCCGCGCGGCGAGGGCGTCGGCAACGGCATGGCGACCGCCATCCAGTTCGCGCGCGAGGGTGCGAAAGTGGTGCTGGTGAACCGCAGCGCCGAGCGCGCCGAGAAGCTCGCGAAGCAGATCAAGGACGAGGGCGGCGAGGCCGCGGTGTTCGCGGGCGACGTCGCCAAGCCCGAGGTCTGCGAGGCGATGGCCGACTTTGCCGTGAAGAAATACGGCCGGCTCGACGTGCTGCACAACAATGTCGGCATCGGCGCGCCGGGCACGCCCGAGACGGTCAGCCTCGCCGACTGGCACAAGGTGATCGAGGCCAATCTCACCACGACCATGCTCTGCACCAAGTACTGCATCCCCA
>CAWUOG010000510.1:0-2555 GCA_963923875.1 uncultured Alphaproteobacteria bacterium | reverse complement strand
GCCGGGGTCTCGGCATCGTAGAACAGGAGATAGCGGCCGGGCGTATCGACGCTGCCGAGGCGGCTGCCGCGCAGCCAGCCCGGGCAGCCGACCCGCTCCTGCACATGTTCGCGGCTGTGCCAGTGGTTGAACAGGGCATCGTCCTCCGGGCCGATATCGACCCAGATGACGAGCGCGGCTTTCACGTCAGTGTCCGCCCGGCTTGGACGAGGCGATCTTGTCGATATAGGTCAGCATCAGCGCCGAGACCACGAACGCCATGTGCATGACAACCAAGGCATAGAGCTTGGCATTCTCGAAGTCGCCGGCCTCGAGGAAGCGCTGCAGCAGGTGGATCGAGGAGATCGCCACGATCGAGCTGGCGAGCTTGATCTTGAGCGAACCGGCGTCGAGCTTGCCGAACCACGACAGCCGGTCGCTCTTGCCCTCGGTATCGATGTGGCTGACGAAATTCTCGTAGCCCGAGATGATCACCATGACGACCAGGTTGGCGACCATGATCAGGTCGACCATCGACAGAACCGCCAGCACCAGGTCGGATTCGGGCGCGGTGGCCGCCTTCTTCATGAGCTCCCAGAGCTTGAACGGGAACTTCACCACGACGACGCCGAGCACGACGATCAGGCCGACATAGAGCGGCGCCTGCAGCCAGCGGCTGCTCATGATCAGCCATTCGAGCCCGGCTTCGAGCGGGCCGACCTTCTTCGCCGGCTCCATGGTCAATTGAACGCCTTGAAGGTGATCAGGGTGAAGGTGTCCTTCACGCCGGCCAGCGTCTGCAGCCGGCTGGTGACGAAGTGGCCGATGTCGGCCTTGTCGTCGAGATAGCACTTCATGAGGAGGTCGTACTGGCCCGAGGTCGAATAGACCTCGGAGACCTGCTCGATGGCGACAGCTTCGTCGGCCACCTTGTAGGCCTGACCCATCTCGCACTTCACCATGACGAATATTGTCTGCATGGCGCCAGTCTAGCGGAGGGGCCGACCTCGATTCCAGAGTGGCCTTTGAGCCGACGGCGCCTTAGCGCCGGGCAAGAAAGGCCGGGACGTGATCGCCCAACCCGACCGGAGCGGCCTCGTCCTGGTGCTGCGACGAGCGTCGGTTGTCGCGATGCTCACGTGGCGGACGGGAGTCGCGCTGTTCACGGTTCCCGCGGGGCTCGCGCGCCTCGCGGTTCTCACGCGGTTCGCGAGAGTGACGCGGCTCGCGGGGTTCGCGCGATTGCCTCGGCTCACGATGTGCACGGGGCTCGCGATGCTCCCGCGGCTCACGGGCCGGCATCGGCGCCGCGTGCTGCTGCTCGGACGGCGAACCCGCTTCGGCCGGCGCTTCGGCGTGCTGTTCATGATGGTGTTCGGGGCGCGGCGCGCGCTCCGGACGGTCTCGGCGCTCGCCGCGGGAACTGCCGCCCCGCCCGCGCCCGCGGTCCGAGCCGCTCCGCTCCGAACCGCCCCGTCCACCCCGGCCGCGACCACGACCGCGGCGGCGGCCGTCGCCTTCCTCGAACGCCACGGCGTCCAGGCCCTCGATCTCGATGCGCGGGATGGTGGTGCCGATCAGCTTCTCGATCGCCTCGACCAGATGGCCTTCGTCGGGTGTCGCCAGGGTGAAGGAATGGCCGGTCTTGCCGGCGCGGCCGGTCCGGCCGATGCGATGAACATAGTCTTCCGGCGAGAACGGCACGTCGAAATTGAAGACGTGACTCATGTCGTTGATGTCGAGGCCGCGCGCGGCAACGTCGGATGCGACCAGGATCTGGATCTCGCCCTGTTTGAATTTCTCCAGGGTCTCCATGCGCGCGGGCTGGCTCATGTCGCCGTGCAGTGCGCCGGCGTTGAAGCCATGCTTCTTGAGCGAGCCCTGGAGGATCGCCACGTCCTTCTTGCGATTGCAGAAGACGATGGCGTTCTTGACTTCCTGGCTCTTGATCAGACGGCGCAGCGCCTCGCGCTTGTCCATCTCCGGCACGACCGTGAGGCCCTGCACGATGTTCTTGCTGGCCGAGGCCGGCGGCGAGACCGTGACTTCCTTCGGGTTCTGCAGGAAGCGGTCGGCCAGCCGCTTGATCTCGGGCGGCATGGTGGCGGAGAAGAACAGCGTCTGGCGCAGCTTCGGCAGGTAGCCGACGATGCGCTCGACATCGGGGATGAAACCCATGTCGAGCATGCGGTCGGCTTCGTCGATCACCAGCACCTTGACGTCGTTCAGCAGCACCTTGCCGCGCTCGAAATGGTCGAGCAGCCGGCCCGGCGTGGCGATCAGCACGTCGACGCCCTTCTCGAGCGCGCGTTCCTGGTCGTCGAAGCTCACGCCGCCGATCAGCAGCGCCATGCTGAGCTTGTTGTACTTGCCGTACATGTCGAAGTTCTCGGCCACCTGGGCGGCCAGTTCACGCGTCGGCTCGAGGATCAGCGAGCGCGGCATGCGCATCTTGCCCCGGCTTCCGGCCAGGATGTCGATCATCGGGAGGACGAAGGAAGCGGTCTTGCCGGTGCCCGTTTGGGCGCATCCGAGGACATCGCGGCCCATCAGGACGATCGGGATGGCCTTTTCCT
>CAWUOG010000509.1:0-2569 GCA_963923875.1 uncultured Alphaproteobacteria bacterium | reverse complement strand
CGGCTGACCGGCAGGCGCCGGCGACTGGTTCACAGTCGTGCGGGATAGAGGAGTGTACTTCGTGGACGTACTCTCCAATCTAGCTGGCAGCCTTGGCGGGCTCCGCCGCGGGTGCCGGCGTCGAGGCGCCATCGCCGGTGGACACCGTCTGCACCACCACCGCCGCGCCTTCCTTGGCGAACTCGATGCCCATGCCGGGGAAGACGCTGAACATGCGCTTGACCGCCTCGCGCTGGATCGCCGCCGGGTTGCCCGGCCGCGCCGTGAACTTGAAGCGGATCAGCAGCGCGTTCTCGATGATGTCGGCCACGCCCTGCATCTTGAAGGGCGCCAGGATCTCGTCCTTGAACTGTGGCAACTCGGCGATCTCGGCGCCGATCTTCTTCGATGCCTTGCGCAGCTTCTCGATGTCGGTGTCGCGCGCGAAGCGCAGGTTGAACTTCACCGTGATCCAGTCGCGGCTGAAGTTCGTGATCTGCCCGAGCTGGCCGAACGGTACGGTATGCACCTGGCCGTTCTGGTGACGCAGCTTGATCGACCGCAGAGTGAAGCCCTCGACCGTGCCCTTGGCCTTGCCGCAGTCGATGTACTCGCCGACCCGGAAGGCGTCGTCCGACAGGTAGAAGATGCCCGAGACGATGTCCTTCACCAGCGTCTGGCTGCCGAACGAGATGGCGATGCCGAACACCGAGGCGCCGGCGATCAGCGGTGTGATGTTCACGCCGAAATCCTCCAGCGCGATCATCACCGCGACCAGGCCGATCAGCGCCGCGACGGTGCGACGGAGCAGCGGCATCATGGTGCTGATGCGAGAGGCCGGCGGTCCCGCCGCGTCGCCGTCGGCAATCGACTCGGCCGCTCCCTTGCCCTTTCGCTCCATATAGGGCTCGGTCACGAACTTGAAGAGCTCCCAGGCGACGAAAGCCGCAAACAGCGTGAATGCAGCGGTGCGCGAGGAGCGCGTGAGCTGCTCCCACTCGGTTTCGTTGACCAGGCCCAACACCTGCACCACCCAGCTCTCGGCGATCGCCACCAGGACGGCGATCAGCACCGCAACGCGCACGCAGCGCGCGATCACGTCGGGCAGCTTCGGGAAGGGGCTGGCGGCGGTCTTGCCCTCGAGCTGCGAGTCGAGGCGGCGCACGACTGCCTGCATCAGTGTCTCGAACAGCAGGACCGCGACCACGAGGTTCAGCGTCAGTATCATCGCCTGGCCGACATGGGTGCGGCCCGACACTGCCCCGAAGATATTCGTGGCCACCAGCGCTCCGAGGAACAACGGAGCGATCGGGATCCAGTAGGTACCGACCCCGCCCATAACGGGCGCTACCTGCCCTAGTCCGCCGAACCATTGGCGGGCCGCGGCGCGCGATCCGTACACCATCCACAGGAAGCCGCAGAGGTAGACCAGCGACCCGAAGACCATGTAGCTGGCCATGGCCTCCTGCGGTGTCTGTATGGCTCGCAGGATCTCGCCGAGCAGGCGCCCGAAGGTCATCAGCAGCATCAGCAGGGAAACGCGCCAGTACATCGTGCGGGCCTCGGAGTCACCGGCATCGCAAAGACGCGCTGGAGACGCATCCGGCTGCAGGACGATGCGGAAGGCCAGCACCGACAGGCGCCAGATCCAGATCCCGGTCAGCACAGCCGCCGCCACGCGGTCCTGCCCCGTACCTTCCGAGAACCAGGCGCCATTTGCGCCATTGCAGACGGCCCAGACGGCGGAGACCCCGACCACGTCGAGCGCGATCAGTCCGGCGAGGCTCTTGAAGGAGCGAGAGCCGAACGCAGGGGGGGCCGTTGCGAGCAACTTGCCTCGAAGGGGCGACAGCAGGCGGCGCAATGCCGCCTCGGCCGCGACGGCCACGACGATCACCGCGCCCAACAGTGCAATGAATGTCCCCACGCCGCGATTGCCTGGGCCGCGCTGGTCGAGCAGGCCCGGGATCAAGCCGATCTGGGACAGCATGACCGGCGTCGCGCGCCACACCCGGCGGGCGTCCTCGATGAACACGGCGAAGGCGTTGGGACCTTCCTTGGGCGTTGTGATGATGATCTTGGGACCCGCCGGCGGCTTGGAACCCTTGGCCGAGGAAATCGGTGGTGCCTTGGAATCCGTCTTCGCGTCCGCCGCCGGGACCGTGCCCTGCGCCTTCAGTTTCTCGGTAACCGAGTCGCTGATCGCGTCGACCAGCGCTTTGAATTGCTCCTGCGACAGGCCGGCCGGCGGCGGCACGGCGGTCTGGGCATGGAGGGCGGTCAGGGACGTCAGCCACACGATCGCGGCGACGAGCAGGTTGCGGAGCACGCCTTTTGCTGAACGGGCGCCTTCGTCGGGTGCGATACGCCTGCAGGGCGCAACCAGCGCCAGCTCACTCGACATCATCATGATCTCTCCCGGTTTCCCCAGGCGCCCCTCAGGGAGCCGCATTCGTGCAATATCCCTTGCGCCAGTCCGATGGCCGTTTGCCGAACGCGGCGAGGAACCAGCGCGAGAAGGCGCTGCCCCTGGAGAAGCCGAGCATCTCGGCAGCCTCCGCAAGGCGGGTCTGGCGATTCTGCCGGAGCC
>CAWUOG010000508.1:0-2580 GCA_963923875.1 uncultured Alphaproteobacteria bacterium | reverse complement strand
ATGAACGTCACATGCCCCATCTTGCGGCCGGGGCGGGGCGTGCTCTTGCCGTAGAGGTGGAGCCGCGCCGTGGGATCGCTGACGTATTTCAGCCAGTCGTTGGCCTCGTCGCCGATCAAATTCTCCATGCGCGACGGCGCGATCACGTCGACCGGCCCCAGCGGCAGGCCGCAGATCGCACGCACCAGCTGCTCGAACTGGCTGGTCGCGCAGGCGTCGATCGTCCAGTGGCCGGAGTTATGAGGCCGCGGCGCCATCTCGTTGGCCAGCACGCGGCCGTCCTTCGTCACGAACAGTTCGAGCGCCACCAGCCCGACCAGGCCGAGCTCGTCGGCGAGCGCGATGCCGTAGCGCTCGGCGGTGGCGAGCGTGGCCGGCGGCAGGCCCGACGGCACGGTGGTGGTGCGCAGGATGCCGTCGCGATGGCCGTTGCGGCCGATCGGGAAGCAGCGCGCCTGTCCGTCCAGCCCGCGCGCCACGATGGCGGAGATCTCGCACTCGAAATCGACCAGCGCCTCGAGGATGCATTCGCGCCGGCCCATCTTCTCCCAGGCTTCCTTGAGCTCGGCGCGGGTGGTGACGCGCGCCTGGCCCTTGCCGTCATAGCCCTCGGTGCAGGTCTTCAGGATGCCGGGCAGGCTGCGCACCAGCGCGATGTCCTCGTCCGAGCGAATCGCGTCGTAATGGGCCGTGCCGATGCCGCAGTTCCGGAAGAACTCCTTCTCGCGCAGGCGGTGCTGGGCGTAGTGGATCGGCTTTACGCCCGGGCGCACGGGCTTGTGCTGCGCGCATTCGATGACGGCCGCCTCGGGCACGTTCTCGAACTCGTAGGTGATGACGTGGACCTGGGCCGCGAACTTCGCCAGCGCCGCCGCGTCGTCGTACGCGCCCTGGAAATGTCCGGCCGTGACCTGGCCCGCGACCGATTCCAGCTCCGGCGCATAGACCGTGGCGTGATAGCCGAGCCGCGCGGCGGCGAGCGCCGTCATGCGGCCCAACTGGCCGCCGCCCAGGATGCCGATGGTGGAGCCGGGAGGGATGGGTTTCACAGGTGAGGACTCATGCACTTCCGGACCGCGGACCTCCAGGTCCGCTCAAAGTCATGAGCGGGCCTGGAGGCCCGCGGTCCGCATGACACAGACATGATTACTTGTGCGCCGGCTCGTCTTTCGGCGCCTTGGCGACCGCGCTGGTCTGCTTCGCGCGCCAGCGTTCGACGGCGGCCATGATCTTCGCATCGCCCAGGCCGACGACCGAGGCGGCGAGCAGGGCCGCGTTGATCGCCCCGGCGCGGCCGATGGCCAAGGTGCCGACCGGGATGCCGGCCGGCATCTGCACGATCGACAGCAGCGAGTCCTGGCCCTTCAGCGCCGCGCTCTCGACCGGCACGCCGAGCACGGGCAGAGGGGTCATCGAGGCGGTCATGCCCGGCAGGTGGGCGGCCCCGCCGGCGCCGGCGATGATCACCTTCAGGCCGCGGCCCTTGGCGGCCGAGGCGTAGCTCATCATGCGCTTGGGCGTGCGATGGGCGGAGACGATGCGCGCCTCGTGCGGCACGCCCAGTGCCGTCAGGGTCTCGGCGGCGTGGCGCATGGTCGACCAGTCGGACTGGCTCCCCATGATCAGGCCGACCAGCGGCGGCTTGCGGGGGGAGCTCTTTTTCTTCGCGATTTTCCGGGCCATGCGTCAGGCGATGATATCGGGAATCAACTGGCTTTCGAGCCTAATTATCTGGTCCTTCAGGCCGAGCTTGCGCTTCTTCAGGCGCTGCAGCTGAAGCTGGTCGAACGGCGCCTTCTCGATCAGGCGGTCGATCACCTCGTCGAGGTCGCGGTGCTCGCTTTTCAGCGCCTCCAGCCTGGCCTTGATCGCTTCGGCGTCCAGCGGGACGGAAGTGTCGTCGTTGCTCATCGTCGTCCGGGCATGTACCCCTTCGGCCGCGTTCAGGGAAGTTTTACCCGCATGTCGGACTTTCTGCCTCATCCCTTCTGGAACTTTTCCCTCGAAACCTACGCCGCGGACGGGGTGGCCGAGGCGTGCCTGGACCTGCAGGACCGCCGCGGCTGCGACGTCAACATATTGCTGTTCTGCTGCTGGCTGGGCGCCTCGGGCCGGCCGACCCTGACCGCCGACCGGCTGCGCACGGTGCTCAAGGTCAGCGACGAATGGCAGGCCGAGATCGTGAAGCCGCTGCGCCAGGTGCGAAGGCTGCTGAAGGACAAGCCGTGGGCCGCCGGCCTGCCCGAGACCGTCGAGGCCGCGCGCCGCCGCGTGGCCGACGCCGAGCTGGCGGCCGAGCATGCCGAACAGCTCAAGCTCGCGAGCCTCTACAATCCACCGGCCGACCGCGACCGGCCGGCCGAGAAGCGCCTGCGCGCCGCGGTCGGCAATCTCGGCGTCTATGCCGTGTGCCTGGGCGTGGTCCCCGACGCGAAAGACCGCGCCGCCGTCGCCACCCTGATGCGCGCCACGTTCCCGTCCTTGCTCCCCGACGAAATCTCAAAGGTCGTCGGAGTCTGAGCTTTCCTCCCCATGTGAATGGGGAGGGGTTGCTGGGAGCAGACGTGGGCATCTCCCCAT
>CAWUOG010000507.1:0-2585 GCA_963923875.1 uncultured Alphaproteobacteria bacterium | reverse complement strand
GAATAGCGCGTCACCGTCATCCGACCAAGGGGCGTGAACTCTGATACGCTGTAATTGGGGCGCTACGCGCCAAGGTGCCGATCGAGCCACGGCTTGATGGACCGCGTCCAGCCTTCATTGCCCGAAGCGGTCAACAAGATCCGATTCTCCGCACGACTGGCGATGACGAATCGCGGCGTGTAAAGCGAGCGGACACCTTCGGATGCCTCCGACTCCAGAAAGAGGTCGAGTACCCAGCGATACTCTTCCGGCCATTCCGACCGGCGCGTCAGAGAGCGTGCGCTGCGCACTTCGACGCGCACATATTCGACCTTCTTGAACTGCTCGGTCTGCCGCCAGGTTGGTTCTACCTGGCTACGCCAGCGTAGACAGGGCCCTCAACTCGTATGATGCGCGTTGACGAGAACCGGACGTTCTTTGCCTGAAGCGTCTGCCGCGCCAACCAGCGCACCGGCCACTCCAAGGATGACCTGACGCCTCGTGCTCATACTCCCCCTCATGTCGCCGTGTACGAGTCGACATCCGTAATGTAGCCCGCCGTCTTGTCCGCGGCGAGCGCAGCCCGATTGCGTTGCCCGGGATCGCCGTGCCCGCCGCCGCCCGGCGTTCCGAGCGAGACCGTGTCGCCCCTCTTCAGTACGTATTGCCTCTTGGGATCGGTCTTCACCCCGTTGATCCTGAGTTCGCCCGGCGCGCCGTCCTTGCCGCCCTCGATGCCGAAGGCGGGAAAGATCGTGCGTTCGGCGAGGAAAGACACCGCGATCGGCGTCTCGCTGCGACTCTCGATCAGGATTTCCTGCCCAAGACCGCCGCGCTGCTTGCCCGCGCCGCCACTGTCGGGGCGCAGCTTCTTGTGATGAAAGCGCAGCGGCGCGATGTGCTCGCTGATCTCGATCGACGTCGAGCTGACGTTCGATGGCCACGACAGACAGGTGATGCCGTCGCGCTGGGTATTGGCCCCCATGCCGCCGTTGTAAAAAAACATGTTGGCATAGGGTTTGGCATTGCCCCTGTCGTCGGTACGCACGCCGGACTGGTTCATGCCCCACATCGGCGAACCGCAGGCAGCCATCACGCGCTCGGGCACGATCTGCCCCAGACAACCGAAAACCAGCATCGGCACATAGTGGCCGATCAGCATGCGCGAGCCGCCTGGCGCAGGGAAAACGGGATTGACGATGCAGCCCGGCGGCGCCTTCAGCGTCATCGGACGCCAGGCGCCTTCATTGTTGGGCAGGTTGGGGCTGGTACAGACCTTCACCCCGTACATCGCCATGGCGTTGGTGTAGCAAAGTGCGCAATTGATCGCGCGATCGACCTGGGCGTCGGTGCCGGCGAAGTCCATCTCGATCTCGTCGCCACGGATGGTCAGCTTCAGCTTCATGGTGATTGGCGTTTCCATGATGCCGTCGGTCTTGAGCTCGCTGTGATAGGTACCGTCGGGCAGTTCGCGGATCGCCGCCCGCATTGCCGTCTCGCAACGTCCCTGGATCTCGCGCGCGAGATCGGTGAGGTCCGGCAGCTCGTAGCTCTCCATCAGCACGCGCAGCCGGTCTTCCATCAGGTCGAGCGCCACGACCTGCGCCCACAGGTCACCCATCGTCTGATCGGGCGTGCGCACGTTTTTGCGGATGATCGAGACCAGCGTTTCGTCGATCTTGCCGGCGTGAATGAATTTCATGATCGGAATCTGCAGGCCTTCCTCGAAGACCTCGCGCGGCTCGGGACTCCTGATCTTGCCGCCGATGTCCGGCGCGTGGGCGGTCGTGGCGCTGAAGGCAACGAGCTTTCCGTCCCGGAAGATCGGCTTGGCGAGCGTGATGTCCGGCAGATGGCCGGTGCCGAGCCATATGTCGTTGGTGATCAGCACGTCGCCCGGCGACAGTTTCTCGGCCGGAAATTCGCGCAGGAAGTGCTTCACGGTTTCGGGCAGCGTGCCGATGAAGCTCGGGATGCTCTCGGAAGCCTGCACCAGCGACTGGCCGGCGGCGTCGGTGATGACGCAGGAGAAGTCGTAGCTCTCGCGCACCAGGGTCGAAAACGAGGTGCGGACCATGGCGGCAGCCGCTTCGTCGACCGTGGAGATCAGCCGGCGCCACAGCAGCTCCAGCTCGATGGGATCGAACTCTCTGTTTTTCTTTGGCGACGCCATCACACGACCTCCGCCAGGATGGAACCGTCGGACAACAATCGTGCCTTGGCGCCCGGACCGACGATGAAGGTGCTCTCGTTCTCTTCGAACACGGCCGGACCATCGATGCTGACACCCGGAACAAGCGCATAGCGGTCCCAAACCCTAGTCTGCATCATCTTGCCGGTGTCCGGAAAGAAGACAGGCCGCACGCCCTTCTCGGCAGAGGCCGAGGCACGTCGCGGCAACTCGAGCTTGCCGCCGGTGCCGGGCATCGGCGCGGTTACCGAAAGCCGCAGCGCCACGAACTGGATGGCAGCTCCCGGCGGAGTGCGGGCAAACAGCGCCTTGTAAGCCTTCTCAAATTCGGCACGGACCGCGCTGTCGCTCAGGGTTTCGGGCAGCGCGACGGTGATCTCGCTGCCCTGGCCGATATAGCGCATGTCGGCGAGAC
>CAWUOG010000506.1:0-2586 GCA_963923875.1 uncultured Alphaproteobacteria bacterium | reverse complement strand
AGCACGATCTGCTTGTTCTGCTCGACCAGCGAGTTGAACGTGAAGAAGAACTCGTCCTGGCTCGCCTCCTTGCCGCAGATGAACTGAACGTCATCCACCATCAGGACATCGACGTTTCGGAACAACTCCTTGAACTGATTTGTGTTCTTGGTGCGCAGCGCCTGGATGAAGCGGTTCACGAAGCTCTCGGCCGTCAGGTACAGCACGCGGGTCTTCGGGTCGCGCTCACGGATCGTGTGCCAGATCGCGTGCATCAGGTGCGTCTTGCCGAGTCCGACACCGCCGAAGATGTAGAGCGGATTGCGCTCGGGCAGAGGACGGTCCTGTTCAGCGATGTTGCGAGCGGCGGCATAGGCGAACTCGTTCGGCTTGCCGACCACGAAGTTGGCGAAGGTGTAGCGCGCCTCGGGCCCCGAGAAGGCGTCGTCGGTGCCCCGGCCGATCGACGGTCCCATCCGCGGCATGGGCGGCTGATAGTTCTGTGGCGAGGGCACCGGCGGCATCGCGATGATGTCGTTCGGCCGTCGTGGTGCGGGCGGCGGTACGAGGTTTACCTCGACGCTCTTCACGTCGGGCGCCACCGACTGCCAATAGGCCAGCACGCGGTCGCCATAATGGCGCCCGACCCAGTCACGCACGAAGCGCGTCGGTGCGTACAGACGCAGCTTGCCGGCCTTCAGTTCGCCAAGCTCGACTTCGCCGAACCAGGTCTTGAAAGCCTTGTCGCCGATCTCCTTGCGAAGCCGGTCGCAGACGCGCGTCCAGTGCGCTTCCAACTCCTTCCGGCCTCCATCTTCCATCGTGACCCCCGCCAAGTTCTCTTTATAGCTGCTTTCTTTGGTGCCGTTGCCCGGCGTCTGAATTCTTGTCACGTTTGTCTCCAAGGAAGCCCCGCCGCCTTCCAGCCCGCCGATGCGCCGCGCTTGGCCTGCGCATCGAGTGGACCCTCGAACCCGTCCGCCACATTCAAGCAGGTACTGTATCCGGCCGCGGTCATGGCTTTCGCCGCCGCGGCCGATCGGGCCCCACTTCGACATAGAAAAAGCAGAGTCGCCTCCCGGTTCGCGACGGCACCGGACAGGGCGGTCACGAATTCCGGGTTGGGCTGCATGCTCGGAAACACCTGCCACTCCAGAAGCGCCGGCTTGCCGCCGAGCGTCGCCAAGTCTGGCAGGCCGACATAATTCCATTCGGCGCGGGTACGGACGTCGATAAGGATCGCGTCCTTGTTCTCGCTCAGGATCTTCCAGGCCGTCTTCGGTGACACGTCGCCAGCGTAGCCGGCGGCGGGGGTCACTTCATACGTGCCGGCGATCTTGTTCGACATGGCCCCCGCTCTTCATTCTGCGACGATGGCGTGGACAGCGAGCCGACGATCGGCGGGAGACGGACAGCAAAGACGGGCGACGGAACTTTCTTCTGGCTGCGCCGCCTCGCGGAGCGCTAGCATTCTTCGATTCGTCGTCTCGTCAGATGCTGCGGCCTGCTCCCTCGTTCGTTTTGCCGGTGAAGAGGAAGCCCCTCCATCTCCACCTTGGCTCGCGAACCAGACGCCCCACGCCCCGCCGCGATGAATCGACTCTTAGACAGACTCGCCGCGCAGCGCAAACGATTCAAAATTCGATGAGAGCACGTGATTCAGATTGTTAGTTGTGCGAGTCGATTGACAACGATGGCGATTCGATTCCTCGCACTTCTCATCGCGCAGTACAGCTCAACATCTAGCGCTTCGCACCGATCTCACGGCGATAACGCGTAATCGTATGTTGATCGCCGAATTGGCATCCAAACATTCTTCGACGCTGCGCCACAAGAATCTCAAAATTTTTTCCAGACACGCCGCTGAAAATAAAAACGCCGCTCGATGAGAGCGGCGTTCACATCTTCTGCAGGGGAGGAGCCTCAGCTCATCGCCTTGATGCGTGCGTTCAGTCGCGACACGCGACGGGCAGCGGCGTTGGCGGCGACCACACGCGCATCGGCGCCGCGCTGGATCTCCGGCTGCGCGGCGCGCAACGCGGCCTGGGCTGCCTTCTTGTCGCCAGAAGCGATCGCCTCCTCCACCTTCTTGATGGAGCTGCGCACGCGGCTGCGGCGCGCGGCGTTTACGGCGGTGCGGCGCTCAGTCTGGCGGGCGCGCTTCTCGGCCGACTTGTGATTAGCCATTTAGTCCTCGTTCCTCGGAAGGGCGGGCTTATACGGGCCGCACCCGCCCCGGTCAAGCCGTCCAAATTGCCCCGGTCAACGGTGTTTCCAGGCCGCCTTCCGCTTGTCTGCAAAGGCGCTCATGCCCTCCGACCTGTCCTCGAACGCAAAGGTCGCATGGAAGGTGCGACGTTCGAAGCGCACGCCCTCGGCCAGCGTGGTCTCGAAGGCCCGGTTTACCGCCTCCTTGGCGACCATGGTGGCGGGCAGCGACATGCCGGCGATCTTCTCGGCGGCTGCCACGGCCTCCTCCATCAGCTTGTCGAGCGGCACGACCCGGCTGACCAGACCGCTGCGTTCAGCTTCAGCAGCGTCCATCATGCGGCCGGTCAGCACCATGTCCATCGCCTTGGCCTTGCCGACGAAGCGGGGCAGGCGCTG
>CAWUOG010000505.1:0-2589 GCA_963923875.1 uncultured Alphaproteobacteria bacterium | reverse complement strand
AATCCTGCGCGAGCTGGCGCTCGTCGAGGCGGATGTCGGTCCGCGAGCGATAGACTCCGGACGAGACGATCACGTGGCGCAAGGCGACATAGGCCTTGTCCTTGAACGTCTCACGATTGTCGATTGGCGCTACGGCAAGCCGTGCGTCTGACATCCCCCTGCCTCCCCGCTGGTATACATAATACCAGTGGGGAGGCTTGGGAAGCGCATTAGCCCTTGGCGATCACCCGGACGCGCCAGGCCTTCAGGACGAAGAGGGCCAGCACAGCAGCCAGAATGTTGGCGGCGGCCGAGATGATGAACACGATGTCCCAGCTCCCCGTCGCCTTCTGGATCTGGTTCGTATACGGCACCAGCAACGCCGCGGTGCCCTTGGCGGTATAGAGTAGGCCCGCGTTGGTGGTCGCGAACTTGGTGCCGAACGTGTCGGTGCAGGTCGAGGGGAAGAGGCTGTAGATCTCGCCCCAGGCGAAAAACACCAGGCCGCTCAGCAGGACGAACCACACCGGATCGTGGCCGAGTTTGTAGAGAGCGAAGATGCCGAGGCCTTCGATGAAGAAGGCGATGAACATCGTGTTCTCTCGGCCGATCTGGTCTGACACCCAGCCGAAGAAGGGCCGCGTCAGGCCATTCAGGATTCGATCCAGGGTGGCCGCGAAAGTGAGCGCCGTCATGGTGAGGCCCATCATGCTCACCGGGATGCTCGCGACTTTCAGGTCCGCCGCGATCGGCGCGAGGTTCGCCGTCACCATCAGGCCACCCGCGCCCACGATCACGAACATGAAGTACATCAGCAGGAAAATCGGCTGGCCGCGGGTTGTGACGACGTAGCCGCCATAGGCGAAGATCAGTATGGCGAGTGCCAGCGGGATGTAGAACTGCCAGCCCATGATCCACATCGCGACACCGCCGATCAGGGCGATGGCGGTTCCGACCAGCCAGTATGGCGTCGGTCCGATGATCTCGGATGGCGAGAACTGCCGCGTGCTCTGGATGACGTTGGCGTTGGTCGTCGTGGCCGGCACTTCGCCCGCCTTCGGCACGCGCAGCACGAAGGCCAACACGCAGACGATGATTCCCTGGCCGATGCCGAAATTGAAGAAGGTCGCCTGAAACCCCGATTCGGCGATCATCGCCTGGATCGGAACGACCGTGAGTGCCGAGCCGGCGCCGAAGCCCGCTGCGGTGATTCCGGCGGCGAGACCGCGCTTGTCGGGGAACCATTTGAGCGCGGTGCCGATGCAAGTGCCGTAGACGCCGCCCGCGCCGATACCGGCAATGATCTGGGCCGCGTAGAACGCCGTGAGCGTGGTGGCATAGGAGTTCATCACCCAGCCGATGCCGCACAGGATGCCGCCGACGAAGATGACGAAGCCCGGACCGTACTTGTCGACGAACCAGCCCTCGATCGGCACCAGCCAGGTTTCAAAGAGCACGAACAGCGTGAAAGCGACCTGAATCGATGCGCGATCCCAGCCGAACGACTTCTGGATCCCCGGTACGAAGAAGGTCCAGCCATACTGCAGGTTGGCGATCATGACCATGCAGATGACGCCGACCACGAGTTGACCCCAACGCAGCAAAGCCGAGGCTTGCGGCGCTGCCATAGTTTGCGAAGACACTTTCAGTTTCCCCCCACACCAAAGTCTTGATTATTTGATTGGCGGCCATGAGCGCCGCATCAAACTCCGTATTTCATTCTCCGCTGCGATGCGCAGCCCGTGCTGCCGGTACGATCAGGCGTCGGACACGGCACGGCTTCCTATCGCGATCGCTTTGCGACGCATTCCCATCGCCTTGAACACTTCTTTCCCCCTAACACCATGTTATTGCTTATTTCTTGAATGTCGGTGCTTGTGAATTTTCCCAATCGATCTTGGCCGCGCGCCGCAGGACGGTCAAGGTTACAAGCACGTGACGTTCACAACGTAGAGCAGCGACCGCGCGCAGCTTCATGATCGACAAACTCGAATTCCTGATCGCACTCGCGCGCGAAAAAAACTTCGGCAAAGCGGCACAGCAATGCGGCGTGACCCAGCCGACTTTTTCCGCAGGCATCAAACAGCTCGAGGCGACGCTCGGCGTGCTGCTGGTCCAGCGCAAGTCGCGCTTCATCGGCTTCACCGCCGAGGGCGAACGCGTGCTCGACTGGGCGCGCAGCATCGTCGCCGACAGCCGTGCGATGCGCCAGGAACTGCGTGCCCTGAAGCATGGCCTGACCGGGAGGCTGAAGGTCGCGGCAATCCCGACCGCCTTGCCCATGGTATCTGCGCTGACCACGCCGTTCCGGGCGCGCCATCCCAGCGTCACCTTCACCATCCTGTCGCGGACCTCGATCGAGATTCTCTCGGCGCTCGAGAATCTCGAGGTCGATGCCGGGCTGACCTATATCGACAACGAGCCGCTGGGACGCGCACGGGCCATTCCTCTTTATCTGGAGCAGTATCGGCTGCTGACGTCGGAGGACAGCCCGCTCGGCGATCGCGACACCGTCACCTGGGCCGAGGTCTCGCGTATCCCGCTCTGCCTGCTGACGCCGGACATGCAGAACCGGCGCATCATCGACCAGCTGCTGCGCGCCGCCGGAGG
>CAWUOG010000504.1:0-2592 GCA_963923875.1 uncultured Alphaproteobacteria bacterium | reverse complement strand
TGCCGGCCAGCACTTCCTTGATCTCGTTCAGCGACTTGCGGCCGAAGTTCGGCGTACGCAGCATCTCCGCCTCGGTCTTCTGGACCAGATCGCCGATGTAGATGATGTTGTCGTTCTTCAGGCAGTTGGCCGAGCGGACCGAAAGCTCGAGCTCGTCGACCTTGCGCAGCAGGTTGCGGTTGAACGGGAAGTCGTCCTGCTGCTCTTCCTTGCGGACCTCGCGCGGCTCCTCGAAGTTGATGAAGAGCTGCAGCTGGTCCTGCAGGATGCGGGCGGCGAGCGCCACGGCGTCGGCCGGGGCCGTCGTGCCGTTGGTCTCGACCGTCATCGACAGCTTGTCGTAGTCGGTGACCTGGCCGACGCGGCTGTTCTCGATCTTGTAGCTGACGCGCTTGACCGGGCTGAACACCGAGTCGACCGGGATCAGGCCGATCGGAGCATCTTCCGGGCGGTTCGCCGAAGCCGGGATGTAGCCCTTGCCCGTGGCGACCATCAGCTCCATCGAGATCGAGGCGCCGTCGTCGAGCGTGCAGATCAGGTGCTTGGGATCCATGATCTGAACGTCGCCCGGCAGCTCGATCATGCCGGCGGTGACTTCGCCCGGGCCGACGGCGCGCAGGTAGAGACGCTGCGGGCGGTCGCCCTGCATCTTCACGGCCATCGCCTTGATGTTGAGCACGATGTCGACCACGTCCTCGCGGACGCCGGGAATCGAGGAGAACTCGTGCAGCACGTTGTCGATCTTGATCGACGTGACGGCGGCACCCTGCAGCGACGACAGCAGCACGCGGCGCAGCGCATTGCCGAGCGTCAGACCGAAGCCGCGCTCAAGCGGTTCGGCGACGATCGTCGCGGTACGGCTGGCATCGACGCCAGCCTCGGTGACGAGCTTCTCCGGCTTGATGAGATCCTGCCAGTTCTTCTGAAGCACGGGGGCTTACCTCTCTAGACCGGGTTGTTCATGCAGCGCCTCGCAGCGCCACGACACATTCCAAAAGCGCAGCGCAAGAAATGCGCCGCAGCCAGACTCAGACTCGACGACGCTTCGGCGGACGGCAGCCGTTGTGCGGGATCGGCGTCACGTCGCGGATCGCCGTGACGGCGAGGCCCACGGCCTGAAGCGCACGCAGCGCCGACTCGCGTCCGGAGCCCGGACCGCGCACCTCGATCTCGAGGGTCCGCATGCCGTGCTCCATCGCCTTACGGCCGGCGTTCTCCGCCGCCATCTGGGCGGCGAACGGCGTCGACTTGCGCGAGCCCTTGAAGCCCTGCTGACCCGACGACGACCAGGCGATGGTGTTGCCCTGCGCGTCGGTGATGGTGACGATCGTGTTGTTGAACGAGGCGTTCACGTGCGCCACGCCCGAGATGATGTTCTTGCGCTCCTTACGGCGGGGACGCGCGGTAGGAGTAGCGGCGGCGCCGCTCGCTGCGGCGGCTGCAGGCTTGGCCATGATCCGGATCCCTTCGACTTACTTCGTGACTTTCTTCTTGCCGGCGATCGGCTTGGCCGGACCCTTGCGGGTGCGCGCATTGGTGTGCGTGCGCTGGCCATGGACCGGCAGACCGCGGCGATGCCGCAGGCCGCGGTAGCAGGCGAGATCCATCAGGCGCTTGATGTTCATCGCCACCTCGCGCCGCAGATCGCCCTCGACCGTGTAGTCGCGGTCGATCGTCTCGCGGATACGGATGACCTCGTCGTCGGTCAGGGTGTTGACCCGACGCGACTCATCGATCCCCACTTTCCCCAGGATCTCCTTGGCTTTCGCCTGGCCGATCCCGTGGATGTACTGCAGCCCCACGATCACGCGCTTGGCCGTGGGAATGTTCACGCCGGCAATACGAGCCAAATTTCCAACTCCTTCAAAGACTTACGGCGCGCTGACGCGCGCCCGTATGACGTTCCGCTGGCCCCGGAAAAGCGCGCGATTATAGGTATCGGCGCCCCTGAGTCAACGGACCTTCCTGATTGTCAAGCCCCCGCCAAAACAGCGCGGATTTGACGGTAAACCTCGTCCATCGCGGCCATGCCATCGACCTTTTTCAGGACGCCCCGCGCCCCGTAATAGGGCAGCAGAGGCTCGGTCTGGGCGCGATAGGCGGCCATCCGGGTCTTCATGGTTTCTGCATTGTCGTCCTTGCGGCGGGTGAATTCCTTGTTGCCGCAGACGTCGCAGACCCCGTCGACCTTGGGCCGCTTGAACTTGTCGTGGTAACCCGCGCCGCACTTGGCACAGGTGAACCGGCCGACGACGCGCTCGGTCAGCGCCTTTTCGTCGACTTCCATCTCGATCACCTGGTCGAGCTTCTTGCCCGACCGCGAAAGCATCGTGTCGAGCGCCTTGGCCTGGGCCTCCGTGCGCGGGAAACCGTCCAGGATGAAGCCCTTGGCGCAGTCCGGCTCGGCGATGCGCTTTTCGATCAGCCCGACCATCAGTTCGTCCGGCACCAGCTTGCCGGCATCCATGATGCCCTTGGCCTGCTTGCCGAGCTCGCTCCCCGACGCGACGGCGGCGCGCAGCATGTCACCGGTCGACAGCTGGATCATGCCGACGTCGCTCTGCAGCCGCTGGGCCTGAGTGCCCTTACCCG
>CAWUOG010000503.1:0-2593 GCA_963923875.1 uncultured Alphaproteobacteria bacterium | reverse complement strand
AGGGGCCGTCCTGGCCGAAGCCGGTGACGCGCAGAATGGTGAGGCGCGGGTTGATACCCTGCAGCCAGGCCCGGGTAATACCCCAGCCATCGAGCGTGCCGGGGCGGAAATTCTCGACCATCACGTCGGCGTCGGCGATCAACCGGCCGAACAGGCCGCGTCCCTCGGGCTGGCGCAGGTCGAGCGTGACGCCGCGCTTGTTGCGGTTGGTCACTTTCCACCATAGCGGCACGCCGTCCTTGTGCGGCGCGAGCGCACGCAGCGAGTCGCCCGCGCCCGGCATCTCGACCTTCAAGACCTGGGCGCCATAGTCGCCCAGCAGACCGGCCGCGAAAGGGCCGGCCACGACCGTCGAGATGTCGACGACCTTCAATCCGCTCAGCGGTCCTTCCATCTTGCCCGTGGCCGCGTCAGTCATTCTGATGTGTCCTCACCGGGGAGTATCCCATATGCAAAACCACCAAGTCCGGCAAAGGTGGTTTGCAGTTTGCGGATGGAGTAGCGCATGAGCGACGAGCTTTACAGGATGACGGCAGTCGAGGCGGTGCAGCGCCTCGCGAGGCGTGAGATCAGTCCGCTCGACCTGGTCGAGGTCTCGGCCAAGCGCATGGCCGAGGTCGAGCCCGCGGTCAACGCCATGCCGACGCTCTGCATCGATCGCGCCCGCGATCACGCCCGGGCGCTGATGGCCGGCAAGCGCCGCGAAGCCGAGGGCGAAGCCGGCTGGCTCGCCGGCCTGCCGGTGTCGATCAAGGACCTGACCGACGTTGCGGGCGTGCGCACCACCTACGGTTCGCCGATCTTCGCCGACCACGTGCCCCAGAAATCGCATCCGCTGGTCGAACGCATCGAGCGCAAGGGCGGCATCGTGATGGGCAAATCGAACACGCCCGAGTTCGGCGCCGGCGGCTCGACCTTCAACGAGGTCTTCGGTCGCACGCGCAATCCCTGGAATACATCGTTGACCTGCGGCGGCTCGACCGGCGGCGGTGCGGTGTCGGTCGCGACCGGCGAGGTCTGGCTGGCGCACGGTTCCGATCACGGCGGCTCGCTGCGCCGTCCCGGCACTTACTGCTCGCTGGTCGGCATCCGCCCGTCGCCGGGACGGGTGACGCGCGGCACTTCGAACAATCTCTGGTCGCCGCAGTCGGTACAGGGGCCGATGGCGCGCAACGTGCCGGATCTCGCCTTGTTCCTCGACGCCATGGCGGGCTTCTGCCCGCACGACCCGATGACCTTCGATGCGCCGGCGGTGTCGTTCAGCGCCGCCGTCGCCAATCCCGTCCTGCCCAAACGCGTGGCCTGGAGCGCCGACTTCGGTGGCCGCTTCGAGCTGGACCGTGAGATTCGCGAGATCTGCACCAAGGCGGCGCAACGCTTCGAGGAGCTGGGCTGCATCGTCGAGGAAGCGACCCCCGACTTCGGGCCGGTGGACGAGGTCTTCATGGCGATGCGCAGCCAGCAGTTCGTGGTCGACCGCGAGCTGCAGCTCGAGGATCACCGTGACAAGATCAAGCCCGACATCATCTGGAACACCGAGCTCGGCCTCAAGCAGACCACCAGCCAGCTCGCCTGGGCCGAGCGCGAGCGCGCGGCGCTGTTCCGGCGCATGGTCGAGTTCTTCCAGAAGTACGACCTGCTGGTGACGCCGAGCGCGCCGACCGCGGCGTTCGACGTCAATCTGCGCGCGCCGGCCACGATCAACGGCAAGAAGCTCGAAAACTACATGTCGGGCTCGACACTCAACTCGGCAATCACGGTGACCGGCAGCCCTGCGATCGCGGTGCCGTGCGGCTTCGATTCCTACGGCCGGCCGACCGGCCTGCAGCTGGTCGGCAAGCCGCGGGGCGAGGCGGCCTTGCTGCAGGCCGCGTCGCTGTTCGAAACGATGATGGGGCTGCACAAGCTGCTGCCCATCGACCCCAGGCCGGGAACCGTGCCACCCTCCTGAAATCCGGAGGAAACCAATGAAGGCCTCGCTCTTCTATCTGCCCAGCATCGCCAGCCGCGCGGAGATCGAGCAGGGCATGGCGGGCATGAACCCGCACTTCTATCAGCGCATGCTGAAGGAGCTGACCGAGCAGATAAAGCTCGGCGACGAGCTCGGCTACGATTCGGTGAGCTTCACCGAGCATCACTTCCACATCGAAGGCTTCGAGCTCTCGAACAATCCGGTGCTGCTCGACCTCTACTTCGCGATGCAGACCAAGCGCATCCGTGTCGGGCAGCTCGGCATCGTGCTGCCGGCCGCCAATCCGATCCGCGTCGCCGAAGACATTGCGATGCTCGACCACATGACTGGCGGCCGAGCCAATGCGGGCTTTGCCCGCGGCTATCAGCGCCGCTGGGTCGACATCATGGCCCAGCAGACCCACGGCATCCACGGTGCGCTGCCCAACCAGCACGACGAGATCGACAACGCCAATCGCCTGGCGTTCGAGGAGAATTTTCGCATCGTCAAGAAATGCTGGACTGAGGAAATGCTGACCCATGATGGCAGGTTCTGGAAGGTGCCGGCCGGCCCGACGCCATGGACGCTCGACACCACGACCAAGTGGGGCAAGGGCGTGGAGAACGGCATCCTGAAGTCGGT
>CAWUOG010000502.1:0-2594 GCA_963923875.1 uncultured Alphaproteobacteria bacterium | reverse complement strand
AGCACGATGTAGATCGCCGCCAGCGCCGCCAGAATGACCAGGAGCTGGTTGTTGAGCGACTGCTGGAAGGCGCGCGCGGTACCCTGGAAGTTGCCGTGGATGGTCGACGGCATGCCGATCTCGCGCATGGTCGCCTGGACATAGGCTACTGCATCGGACAGGTTCTTGTTGAGCGCCAGATTGAACGAGATCGTCGTGGCGACGAAAAGGCCCTGATGATTGACAGATAGTGGCGTGGTGCCGAACTCGTAGCGAGTGAGCTGCGACAGCGGAATCATCGTCTCGGCGGAAGTGCTGACTGCCGCTCCGGTCGAGGCCACGCCGCGGCCCGACACGGCGATGGCATTGGTGCGCTGGTTGCGTACTGCATCGCCGGAATCGAGAGAGGTTGCGCCGGCGCCGGTCAGGGCGGCGATACGCGGCGTCGAACTCGCGCTGCCGGTGACACCCACGGCTGCCGTCGCCTGCGCGCCGCTGATCGAGCCACCGGTGGTGCTGACATAGATATCTTTCAGGGTCTCGGGATTCTCCCAATAGTCGGGATGGACCTCCATGACGACATGATACTGGTTGAGCGCATTATAGATCGTCGACACCTGGCGCTGGCCGAAAGCGTCGTAAAGGGTTGCCGAAATGGCCCTCGACGAGACCCCCAACCGTGCCGCCGCGTCACGGTCGATCGTCAGGTTGACCTGCAGGCCGCGTTGTTGCTGGTCGGAGTCGATGTCGGTGATGACCGACGAATCGCGTTGCAGCGCCTGAACCAGCCGCGGACCCCAGGTGTAGAGCTCGGGTAGTGAATCGGCCTGCAGGGTGAACTGGTACTGCGAGCTGCTCTGGCGGCCTCCGACCCTGATATCCTGCACCGCAGTCAGGAAGAGATTGGCGCCCGCCACCTGGGTCAACCGCGCGCGCAGGCGATTGATCACCTGATCGGCCGAAACATTGCGCTCCTTCACCGGCTTCAGGGTCGCGAACAGAAAGCCCGAATTCGTCTGAAAGCCGCCGGTGAAGCCCGCGACGTTCTCGATCGCGGGGTCGCTGCGCACGATCTGGACGAACTCGCGGAACTTCCGGCGCA
Source organism: uncultured Alphaproteobacteria bacterium (assembly GCA_963923875.1). GTDB lineage: Bacteria > Pseudomonadota > Alphaproteobacteria > Reyranellales > Reyranellaceae > Reyranella. The sequence continues at coordinate 1,513 of CAWUOG010000502.1, read as the reverse complement.
TGGCCTGGAAGGAGATGCTCTGGTCGCCGCGGATGAAGCCGATGATTCGGCCGGTGTCCTGCTGCGGAAAGAAGCCTTTGGGAATTTCGACGTAGAGGTAGATGTTCAGCACCACCGTCCCCAGGAACACCACCATGGTGACGCGCGGATGGCGCAGCACCCAGGTGAGCGTGCGGCCGTAGAAACGCTGAGTGCCGACAAACATCCATTCGCTGAGCCGTGCCAGACGGTTGGGCCGCCGCTCGACCTGCGGCTCCGACGGACGGTGCAAGATGAAGGCGCACATCATCGGCGTCGCCGTGAGCGAGATCACCATCGAGATCAGGATGGCAATCGTCAGCGTCATGGCAAATTCGCGAAACAGCCGGCCGACGATACCGCCCATCAGCAGGATGGGGATGAAAACCGCAATCAGCGACAGGGTCATCGATACGATCGTGAAGCCAACTTCCCGAGCGCCGGTGAGCGCCGCCTGCAGGCGGGGCATGCCCTCCTCGATGTGGCGCTGGATGTTTTCCAGCATGATGATCGCATCGTCGACCACGAAGCCCGCGGCAACCGTCATCGCCATCAGCGACAGGTTGTTCAGGCTGTAGCCCAGCAGGTACATGACGCCGAACGTGCCGACCAAAGACACCGGCACCGCCACCGACGGCACGAAGCCGGCGCGTATCGACCGCAGGAAGGCGAAGGTCACCAGCACGACCAGCACGACGGAGATCACCAGCGCCTGCTCGACCTCTTTCAGCGACGCGCGGATGGTGGTGGTGCGGTCCGATGCCAGCGTCACGTCGACGTCGTTGGGCAGCGCCGCCTGCAGATCGGGCAGCAGCTCCTTCACGCGATCCACCGTCTCGATGATGTTGGCGTTAGGCTGCAGGTAGACCAGCACCAGCACCGAACGCTTGCCGTTGACCTGGCCCTCGTTCCGGATGTCTTCCGTCGAGTCGATCACCTCGGCGACATCGCTCAGCCGGACCGGAGCATTGTTGCGCCAGGCAATGATGAGGTCGCGATATTCGTCCGCCACCCGCGCCTGGTCGTTGACGTAGATCTGGTAGCGCAGGTCGCCGACCTCGATCGCGCCCTTTGGCGTATTGGCGTTCGCGGCTGCGAGCCCCGCGCGCACGCTTTCCAAACCTATCCTGTACTTCGAAAGCGCGTTGGGATTGATCTCGATCCGCACCGCCGGCAGCGAGCTGCCGCTTACCGCCACCTGGCCGACGCCGGAAACCTGCGACAGGCGCTGCTGCAGAACGTTCGAAGCGGCATCGTAGAGGCGGCCCTGACCGATCGTTTCGGAGGTCAGCGCGAGGACCAGAGCCGGCGCGTCGGCCGGGTTGATCTTGCGGTAGATCGGATTGCTGCGCAGATCCGACGGCAGGTCGGCGCGTGCGGCGTTGATCGCCGCCTGCACGTCGCGCGCCGCACCGTCGATGTTGCGCGACAAGTCGAACTGCAGCGTGATGCGGGCATTGCCGACAGTGCTGGTCGAAGTGATCTCGGTCACGCC
>CAWUOG010000501.1:0-2610 GCA_963923875.1 uncultured Alphaproteobacteria bacterium | reverse complement strand
GGCCGCCTGCATCATTTCTCGCTGTGGGTCGACAACCGCGAGGACGTGCTGCGCGCCGCCGACATCCTCAGCGAGAACGGCGTATTCATCGAAGCCGGCCCCGCCAAGCACAACAACAGCCAGGGCTTCTATCTTTACTCCTACGAACCCGGCGGCAACCGCGTCGAAATCTATTCCGGAAGCTATCTCGTGCTGGCGCCGGACTGGCAGCCCGTGACCTGGAACGAGGATGAACGCGGCACCGGCACCTACTGGGGCGGCGCGCTGCCCGACAGCTTCATCCAGTACGCGACGCCCGACGTCAGGACCGAAGAGGGCCTCGAGGCACCGAAACTGCCGATCTTCTTCTAAGGCGTTCGAGGGACACATCGTCGGGGCCGCGCTGGGCTATCTCGGCGTCCGTGCTAACGTCTGTCCATGAGCGACACCGATCCTGTCATCGTCGTCGGCGCCGGAATCGTCGGCACGGCAACCGCGCGATCCCTGCAGCGTGCCGGACACACCGTCACTTTGCTCGACAGCGCCGAACCTGGCAGGGCCACCTCCTACGGCAATGCAGGCTTCATCGCCATCGACCACCTGCTTCCGCTGGCCCGGCCATCGACGCTGAAGCGGCTGCCGAAGATGCTGACCGACCGCGACGGACCGCTGACCGTGCATGGTCCGAGCATTCCGGCACTGCTTCCGTGGATGGCCCGCTTCGCGCTCGCCGCCTACAGCAATGCCGAGGTCAGGAAGGGCATCGATTCCTTCGGTATGTTGATGGCCGAGGCCAACCTCGCCTGGAAAGCCGAAATTCAGGCTTCCGGGCTGGGCGAGCTCTTCAAGAGCCGCGGCGCCCTCTATGTCTACGAAAGCGAGGACGAATTCGCCTCGGGTGAAGACGAACGCCTGCTGCAAAAGGCCAAGGGCACGGAATTCGAAATCGTCGACGGCACGCGCGCACGCGAACTGGCGCCCGGCCTCAGCAGCCATATCGTGCGCGGCGTCTACTACCCGCAAGGCATGCACACGGTTGATCCGTATCGGGTGGTTGCCACCCTGGCGGAGCGCTTTGCCGCCGAAGGCGGCACGGTTCTGCGTGGTCGTGTGCGCGGCTTCGGCCGCCATGGACGGCGCGTGACGTCGGTCCAGCTCACCGACTCCGCACTGCCGGCCAAGGCGGTCGTCATCGCGGCCGGCCGAGCCTCGGGCGAACTCACGAGACTGCTGGGCTTCAACGCACCGCTGGTCGCCGAGCGCGGCTATCACGTCATGCTGGCGCCGGACAACGTACGCTTCGACATGCCGGTCAGCCCGGCCGGCCGCGGCTTCTTCATCACACCGATGAACGAAGGTCTGCGACTCGCCGGCACCGTCGAGCTGGCCGCGCCCCACCAGCCGCCGTCCTGGCATCGCGCCGATCTCCTGGTCCGGCATCTGAAGGACATCTTCCCTGGGGTCGGCGGCGCGGAGATCAGCCGCTGGATCGGCGAACGCCCGAGCCTGCCCGACTTCCGGCCGGCGATCGGCCGCGGGCCGCACCTGGAGAATGTCTATTGCGGCTACGGGCACCAGCATGTCGGGCTGACGCTAGCCACCGCGACCGGCCGCCTGATTGCCCGACAGATGGAGGGAGAGGCGCTCCCCGAAGCCCTCAAGGCGTGCGATCCGGGCCGCTTTGGCTGAAGGCCGGGCGCCCTCTCAGGCGCCGTACTGCAGCAGTGTTTCGCCGTGGCGGCGCAGCCAGGCGTGGGCTTCGTCCATCGAGCCGTCGCATAGCTCCCGGGCCAGTGCCCAGAAGCGATCACCGTGATTGTGGTGAACGAGATGCGCAACCTCGTGCGCCACGAGATAGTCGAGCACGACGGGCGGCGCGAAAACCAGACGCCACGAGAAGCTCATGCTGCCGTCGGGCCCGCAACTGCCCCACCGCGAGCGATTGTCGCGCAGTGTGATGCGCTTCACCCGGCGCTCGACCCGCATGGCCTTCTGCAGGACCAGCGGCTCGATCTGCAGGCGCATCTGGACGATCAGCCAGTCGCGCAGCCGGCGCGGCAGATGTTCGGGGCGGCCCGCGACGTGAATCTCGCCACTTTCCAGCCAGACCGTGCCGCGCGCCCCGGCGCGATGACGCACGACGTGCGGCGTGCCAAAGAGCGGGACTTCGACGCCGTCGGCGAATGGGCGTGCCTGCGGCAGACGCTTCAGGCGGGCGGCGATCCATCCGGCCTGGGCCTGGGCGAAGCCGACGGCGGTGCCACGCGCCATGCGCATCGGCGCCGTGAGTACGATGCGGCGGTGGGCTGGATCGACCCGAAGCGAGGCGCGACGGGCGCGCGCCGAACGGACGAAGGTCACCGGCAGGCGATCACCGGCGTGGTCGATGGAGAGCTGCTCGGGTTCATCGCCTTGCATGTCGGTCGGCGAATCTTACCGCCGGCCGGCGCTGCGGCCAATTGCGCCGCAGCCAGGCGCGCAGGCGCCCAGGTCACGTCGACGAGGGGAATTCTCAGGCTGCCATCCGCTCTTCGGCCATTGCCTCGATCATGACCTTCGACAGGATACCGTAGGCCGTCGCCCAGGCTTCCTTGACCTCCGGCGTGAAGTCGTCGCCCAGGCCCTGCTCGA
>CAWUOG010000500.1:0-2614 GCA_963923875.1 uncultured Alphaproteobacteria bacterium | reverse complement strand
GGGGAGGTGGCCCGAAGGGCCGGAGGGGTCACGCGCCGGTGCCAGGATTCATGACCCCTTCGCCCCCGTAAGACGGGGGCACTTCCCCATGTGAATGGGGAAGAGAGTTAAAAGACCGTGCCGTCGCTCTCGATCGCGATCGGTGGGCCGCCGCCGGGGCGGCGGGCGGCGGCGAGTTTGCGGCCGGCGAACCAGGTGCCGGCTTCCAGCACCTTCACCAGCGGCAGGCGCTCGCGGTCGAGACCGAGATGCGCGCGCACGTGCTGGGCGATGCGGTCGAGCAGCGCCACGGTGAGCGCGCGCCATTCGACGATCGGCTCGTCGGAAACCTTCCAGGCCTTTTCCAGCAGCGCGCGCTGCTTGATCCGCAGCGCGCCGGCATCGACCAGCAGTCCGCCGTTGCGGTACTCGGGCAGACCGGTCAGCGCATCGAGTTCGACCACCTTCAGGCCCGCGCCTTCGAGCGGCTCGACCAGCGAGTAGCTGAGCCACTGCGAGAGCTTGTGAAACGGCACCCAGCCGATCGCCGCGTGCCGCCACATGTCGCCGTATTGCAGCGGCCAGACCGGCGAGAGTTTCTCGAGTACCGCGGCAAGGATCGCTTCGGCCTTCACCGTGCCGCCGTCCTTCCGGATCACGTCGAAGAGCTCACCCGGCCGCCCAAGTCCGACGCCGCCCAGCCGGCGCAGCAGCCCGGCGCGGCCGTCGAGGCCGGTCATCGGATTGTGCGCGGCGACCTGGAAGCCCATGGCGATGTCGAACGGCGTCAGCGCCGCCAGCCGCTCGGCATCGACGCGCAGCGGATCGGCTTGGGCGTCGCGGCTGAACAGTCCGCGCTCGAACATGCGCAGGCTCGCCACGCCCAGCCCCTCGGAGCGCGCGAAGGTCTCGCCGGTTTCGGCCTCGCGGTATTTCCAGTCCGGCCCGGCGCCGGCGTCGAGCAGCACCGAGACGATGGCGAGATCCATGCGGCGGCGCGCGACCTCGTCCGCCGGCAGGGACGCGAGCTTCGGCGCCAGCGCGGCCCAGCGGTCGTGGCCGCCGGCCTCGAAGTGTCGCCAGCGCGAATGGAACGGGATGGCCTGCACGTCCGGGAAGCGCGCGCGCGTCACGGCGAGCGTCGCCTGCACCGCGGCCTCGAGTCCGTTGGGGTCAAGCGCGAACCACAGCGAGCGGCCGTCCTCGACGTATTTCAGCATCGCCTCCGCCCGCGCGCGGATCGCGGCGGGGGTGCGGAGGTAGGCGAGGTCGCCGGGGAGGATGGAACTCATCGTGTCATGCTCATGCGGACCGCGGAGCTCCAGCTCCGCTCCTGCGGTGCATTCACACGCGCCTTGAGCGGGCCTGGAGGCCCGCGGTCCGCATGAATCATTCGTCGAGTCCGCGCCCCTTCGGGCGCGCCAGCTCGTTGTTGCCGGGCTTGGTCGGGCTGAAGTAGCCGGCGGCCTTCTTGGCATCCATCTCGACCTGGGCGTCGGCGGGAATCAGCTCGTCGGGGATCGGCACCTGCTCGACGATGTCAATGCCCTGCTCGCGCAACGCATCGCTCTTCATGTTGCTCATCGAGGCGAAGCGGTCGATGCGGGAGATGCCCAGCCAGTGGAACACGTCGGGCATCAGCTCCTGGAAGCGCATGTCCTGCACGCCCGCGACGCATTCGGTGCGGTTGAAGTACTGCGCCGCCGAATCGCCGCCAGGCTGGCGCTTGCGCGCGTTGTACACGAGGAACTTGGTGACCTCGCCCAGCGCGCGGCCTTCCTTGCGATTGTAGATCACGACGCCGACGCCGCCCTTCTGCGCCATCTCGATGCAGATCTCGATGCCGTGCGCGAGATACGGGCGGCAGGTGCAGATGTCGGAGCCGAACACGTCGGAACCGTTGCATTCGTCGTGGAGGCGGCAGGCGATCTTCGTCTCGGGCTTGCCGAGCTTGGTCACGTCGCCGAAGAAATAGATCGTCGAGCCGCCGATCGGCGGCAGGAAGATCTCCAGATCGGGCCGCGTGACGAGCTCGGTGTACATGCCGCCGGTGTGCTCGAAGAGCGTGCGGCGCAGCTCGGTCTCCTTGACGCCGAAGCGCTCGGCGATGCCGGGCAGCCACCACACCGGTTCGATCGCGGCCTTGGTGACCTTCACGTCGCCGAGCGGCGTCAGCAGGTCGTTGTCGGGCTTCAGCCGGCCCGCGGCGATGGCGTCCCTGATCTCCGGCATCTGCACATGCGCCTTGGTGACGGCGATGGTCGGGCGGATGTCCCAGCCGGCGGCCAGCTTGTCAGCGAAAACGTCCGCGACGAGATGGCCCCACGGGTCGAGCGACACGATCTTCTTCGGGTCGTACCAGCTCTCGAACGGCCCGATCGGCTCGGCCGGCGCGGTGTTGGTGAGGTCGGGCTTGTGGCCGGGCTTCAGTTCGTGCGCCGCGATCGCCAGCGCGCGGTAGATGCCGTAGCTGCCGGCATGCACGCCGATCGCGTTGCGCTTGCCCGGGTCGGCCACCGTGCCGACCACCGGCCCACGCACCTTCGGATCGCGCGCGCCCCAGACCACCGGGGGAGCCGCCTGGCCGCCCTGGGAGGGGTGGGTATTGAGCCTGATGTGAGCCATGTGCTTTCCA
>CAWUOG010000499.1:0-2618 GCA_963923875.1 uncultured Alphaproteobacteria bacterium | reverse complement strand
GCATCAGCTCCCTCTGGGCGTCGGCCACCATGGCGCGTCGCTTGGCGAGGGCAGCAGCCTCCTTGGGCGAGGGTTCGTTCTTGCCGCCCCAGCCATTCCAGTAGCCGTAGTAAAAGCCGATCACGGTCACGTTCTTGACCAACAGGATGTTGGCCGGAATCTGCGGGATGGTGCCGCTGGCGAAACCCATCGGGATCAACCGCCCCTCCGGCGCGATGCAGCGCAGCGACACGTCGAACGCCGAGCCGCCGACCGGATCGTAGATCACGTCGGCGCCGCGGCCTCCGGTGATCTCCAGCACCCGGGCCCGCAGGTCCTCCTTGCGATAGTCGATCAGGTGATCGGCGCCGGCGTCCCTGGCGGCCTCGAGCTTGTCGGCGCCGCCCGCCGAGGCGATCACGACCGCGCCCATCGCCTTGCCGACCTCGATACCGGTCAGCCCTGAGCCGCCACCGGCGCCGTGCACGAGCAGTACTTCACCGGGCTTCATGTCGGCCTTCCACTTCAGCGCGCCGTAAGCCGTCGGATAGAGCGTCGGAAAGTTGGTCGCCTGAGCATAGGGCATGATCTCGGGGATCGTGATTACATTGGCGGCGATCGCCACGGCATACTCGGCGAAGCCGCCCTGGGAGACACCTGTGGTGACGCGCTGACCGACTTTCACGTTGGTGACGCCGGGGCCGACCTCTACGACATGGCCCGCGATCTCGTTGCCGGGCACGTAGGGAAGCGGCGGCTTGTTCTGATGCTTGCCCTGCACGCCCAGCATGGCGGCGAAGCTCACGCCGGTGGCCCCGACCCGGATCAGCACCTCGCCTGCCTTGGGCCTCGGCGTGGGAATATCCTCGATCTTCAGGGCCTCGATCGGGCCGTAGGCATGACAGACCAGCGCGCGCATTCCTACCTCTTGGCCTCGTCGGCCTTGAACGTCCCATGCCGGCCCTCGCCCGAGGCGAAGCGCGCGGCGCCCTTTTGCGATTCCTGCCGGCGGGCGGCAAGCGATAGCTCCATCTCGCGTCGAATTGCGGCGGCCTGGTCGCGGTCAAAACTCTCGTAGGCCGATTGCCGGTCCGAGGTCATGGCGACCGGCGGGAAGCCCGCGATCTGGCGTGCGAGCTTCTGGGCTTCCGCAACAGTTGTGCCGCGTGCCACCTTGCGCGTGGCGAGCCCGATCGCGATCGCCTCGTCGGCGCCGACGGCGCGACCGGTCAACAGCATGTCCATGGCGCGGCCCTGGCCGACGACCCGGGGCAGGCGCACCGTGGTGCCGTCGCTCATCGGCACGCCCCAGCGGCGCGAGAACACGCCGAAAGTCGCTGTCTCGTCGACGATGCGGATGTCGCAGAACAGCGCCACGCCGAGCCCGCCGGCGCAGGCATGACCTTCGATGGCGGCGATCACCGGCTTGGCGAGGGGATGCCGCAGCGGACCGTCGTCGCTGCCGGCCCACGGAAAATAGTCGGTGCCACCGCCCAGTTCCTTGAGATCGGCGCCGGCACAGAAGGCCCCGCCCGCACCGGTCAACACCGCGACTCGCGCCTCGGGGTTGGCCTCGAAGCCCTTCAGTGCCGCGGCCAGCCCATGCGCGGCTTCGTTGTCGAGGGCGTTCTTCGACTTCGGCCGGTTGATAACGATGGTCGTGACCGGCCCGTCGTGCTCGATGAGGATTTTATCGGTCATCTTACGGTCGCAAGTTCATCTTCCAGCTGGGCATTGGAGCGCAGCGGCGTGCGGAAGTACCACCAGTTCTTCTCAGCGGTCCACTTTTCCTTTCGAGCCGCACCGCTGCCCCAGGCACAGCGCCGGAACGACTTGGTCGCGGCCATGAAGGTCTTGTCGGCGTTGTCCAGCTTCTGCACCAGATCGTCGAGATCCTCCGGTCCGAACATCGGCAGCGCTTCCAGGATCAGCTCGCGCACGTCGACATCGTTCAGCCAGTTATCGAGGTCGAATGTATAGTTCTTGCGCGCGAGATCGGTGGCGAAGCTCGCCCACTGCTCGATCAGGTCCCGCAGTTCGCCGACGTCGGGCGGGGAGGGCGGCGGCTTCATCCTCGGTCTCGCTCGGCCTGGCGGCGGAAGTAGCGCTCACCGTCGTTGGGCTTGAAGAAGGTGCGGATGGTGCGGTCGGGATTGACCGCGATGAAAGCGCCGCTGTCGCGGTCGAAGCGGGTGACCACGCCGTCCTTGCGGACCACCTCGAGCACCGGGCCGCCGGCGGCGACATCGCGCAAAGCCAGGGCCATCGCGAGATACTGCTGCCGGGTGACCGTGCCGAACTCGTGGCCGTGCTTCTCGTAATGTTCGTCGAGATTGCGGGTACTGGAAAAGCCGACTGAGTCGCGCAGCTGCGACTGTGCGCCAGCCACCGGCGCCGCAGCCGGAATGCGCACATTGCGATCGCCGATCTGCGACCAGTACACGAACATCGAGACCGCGATCAGCGCCATCAGCAGAAGGCTGAAGCGCGAACCGCCTATCCAACCCTTCATGCCGCTATTGTGCGCCGCCCTTGATCCACCGCGCAATCGTGCGGCGCTCGTCGTCGGTGATATGGGTCAGGTTGCCGGGGGGCATGACCCGGGTGACCCAGACCTGCTGGTTGATCATCGCCGCCCG
>CAWUOG010000498.1:0-2619 GCA_963923875.1 uncultured Alphaproteobacteria bacterium | reverse complement strand
GCGCGAGACGCGGCATGGGACGTTTCCTCGTTGTGTCCTGTGAATGGCTTCAGAGCGGGCAGCCGGCGTCGGCGATGCGGCTCTTGTTGGGATCGGCGAAGATCGCATCGACCATGGCGATGCCGGCGCTCTCGGCGCTGTTGGGCTGGGTGTAGCAGGACGCCGTCGCGGCCCACAGCACCTTGCCCCCGTTGACGTCGTAGAGGGTGAGGGTCAGGCGCATCATCGGGCCGGCGGCCTGGCCCATGATGTTGCCGCCGTCGCGCCGGCCGATCCGGTTCTGCGGCAGGTCGAGGCGCGGGTTCGAGCCGGGGCCTTCGATCGACGGGACGCTGGTGGTGGGCGCGGCCTCGCTCGGACGCGCGCCCATGCTCAGGTCGAAATAGACGACGTCGAGCCGCATGACGTTGCCGCCGGAGAAGCCGACCTCGTTGCCGAGGCGGGACAGCCGGACCATGACTTCACGGCGGATATTGCGGGCGAGCGCGGAATCGTTGACCAGCTGCACCGCCGTCTTGGCCTTCGGGATCCGGTTGAACGCCTTGACCTCGAGGTCGCCGACCTTGGGGCCCTGGCCCGGCACCTGGAAGTTGGGCCCGGTCTGGGTATAGCCCTGCCCGGGCGCCACGAAGGTCTGGGCCACATTGATTTGGGCCAGCGCCGGCGCGGCGTGACCGAGGGCCGCCAGCGCGAGCAGCGCGATGACCGTACGCATTTACATTCTCCCCCGGAATCCGTCGTCAGGCCGCGAGCCGGCGCCAGCCGGGCTCGTCGCGGTCGAGCATGCGCTTCAGCGAATCGAAATGCAGGAAGGCCTGCTGCGCTTCGCCCGCGATCTGGGCGGCGGTGTAGGCGGCGAGCTTGTCGTCGATGTTGGCGAGCGGCCGGCCGGTCTGCATCGCCAGCACCTGCACCATCGCGGCGCGCTCGAGGTAGTAGAGGTCGTCGTAGGCCTGGGCGACCGTCGGGCCGCTCACGATCACGCCGTGGTTGCGCAGGAACAGGATGTCCTTGGTCCCCATGGCGCGGCACATGCGCTCGCCCTCGTCGTTGCTCAGCGCGACGCCGCCGTAGGTGTCGTCGTAGGCGATGCGGTCCCAGTAGCGGAAGGCGTTCTGGGTGCACATCTCGATGCGGCCGCCCTCGATCGAGGTCAGCGCCGTGGCGTAGGGCATGTGGGTGTGCAGCACCACGGTGGCCTTCGGGTTGCCGGCATGGAGGCGGGCGTGGATGAAGAACGCCGTCGGCTCGACCGGGTACTTGCCCTCGATGATGTTGCCGTCGCCGTCGGCCATGACGATGTCGCCGGGCGTGATCTCCGACCAGTGCAGGCCCTGCGGATTGACCAGGAACAGCTCGGGGCGGCCGGGCACGGCCATGCTGAAATGATTGCACACGCCTTCGTTCAGGCCGTGGCGCGCGGCGGCGCGCAGCGCGGTGGTGAGATCGACGCGAGCCTGCGTCACGGGGTCGTTGGCCAGCATGGCGGCGATGATGCTGGAGCGGCCGCGGACGGGAAAGCGAAATCGCCTAGGCGGGGACGATGGCGGCGGACGCGGGCCGGGCGGAGATTTCGCGGATCAGCTTGCTGCGCACGGCTCTGCCGAAATCCTCGAAGGTCGAGGCCACGATCATGAACGAGCCCGGGCCGCCGATCACGTTCTCCTCGTAGTACCTGTCGAGCAGCGTGTCGGGCGGGCGGCCGAAATTGGTGCGGTTCATCATCACCGGCAGGCCGTTGATGACGATGCCCTGGGCGACCAGCTTGTCGCGCACCAGCTCGGCCGGCGGGCCGTCGTTGGTGCGGCCGTCGCCGGAGATGTCGATCACGCGGCGGCGGGAGGTGTATCCGGAATTCTCGAAGCGCTGGGCGGAGAAGGCGAGCGCGGCGCCGACCGCGGTCCAGCTCTGCGACTGGCGCGGCGCCTCGGCGAGCTTCTCGGCGAAGCGGCGGATCGCCTGGCGGCTGTCGATCAGGGTCCAGTCGATCACCACGGTCTGGTAGTGGGTGCCGGCCCATTCGAGGTAGTTCAGCGCGATGCGGCGGTGTTCGCCCGACAGGACGGCGTCCATGACCTTGTCGTGGGTCAGCGCCTCGATGTAGCCGCGGCGCTGCAGCTCGGCCTCGACCTCGTCGATCGAGCGCGAGACGTCGACCGCCAGCACCAGCTGCAGGTCGACCTCGGTCGCCGCCCCGGCCGGCCCCGCCAGGGCGGTTGCCAGGGTACCTGCCAACGCTGCGCGTCGCTTCATGCCGGGGCTCCTCCCGCACTCTCCTTGCAAGGGGTCAACCATACGGCAAACAAAAACGCCGGAGGAAGCTCCTCCGGCGTTCACTGTGACTGTCAGGACAGTCGTTCGATTCTAGTTGTCGTCGTCGAAGCCGCGCTTGCGCGGTTCGTAGTCGCGCTCGCGCCGGGGCGGACCGCCACGGTCGCGCCGCGGTGGCCGGCCGCCGTCGCCGCCCGGAGCGCCGCCGCCGGCATTCGGGTCGTACCCGCCGCCGCCGCCGCCCGAGTAGTCGGCGCGCCGGTCGCGCATCGGTCCGCCGTCGCCGGCTCCCCGATAGCCGCCGCCCCCGCCGCCATAGCCGACCGAAACGCCGCTATAGCCATAGCC
>CAWUOG010000497.1:0-2620 GCA_963923875.1 uncultured Alphaproteobacteria bacterium | reverse complement strand
CTTCCGGTACCGAGGCCGTCCTGATGGCGTTCCGCCTCGCGCGCGCCTTCACCGGCCGGACCAAGATCCTGAAGTTCGAGGGTCACTATCATGGCTGGGGCGACCAGGCCTATATCAGCGCCCGCCCACCCCTGAACGAGGCCGGTCCTGCCGACGCGCCGGTTCCTGTTGCGGGTTCGCCCGGCATGCCGCCAAGCGTGCTGGACGACACGGTCGTCGCGGGCTGGAACGACCTCGATCTGCTGAAGCAGGCTTTCGAGCGACACAAAGGAGAGATTGCCGGCGTCATCATGGAACCGGTGCAGGTGAATGCCGGCCCATCGGAGCCCGTCCCCGGTTACCTGGAGGGCGTTCGCGCAATGTGCCGTGACAATGGCGCACTGTTTCTGTGCGACGAGGTGATTACCGGCTTTCGCGCTGGCCTGCGCGGCGCCCAGGGGCGCTACGGCGTCACGGCCGACCTCACGATCTACGCCAAGGCAGTTGCTGCAGGTTTTCCGCTCGCCATCGTCGGCGGAAGGCGCGATGTGATGGACACGCTGCTCGACAAAGGCGTGATGCACGGCGGAACCTACAATGGCAATGTCCAGAGCATGGCAGCAGCGCTCGCAACGCTTGACGTGCTGGAGGCGGGCGATGGCGCCGTCTATCGCGGCCTCGAGGCACGCGGTACGCGACTGATGCAGGGACTGGCTTCGCTCGCCAGAAAGCGCGAATTGGCGATGAAGGTGCAGGGCCTGCCGGCGATCTTCCAGTGCTTCTTCACCGATGGTCCGCCGCCGCGAAACTACCGTGAAGCCGTCGCCTGCGACCGTGACAAGGCGCTCGCCTTCCACATGGCGCTGCAGGAGGAGGGTATCCGCACCAACCAGAATTCGAAGTTCTTTCTGTCGGTCGCCCACGACGATGCGATCATCGACGAGACCCTCGCTGCAGCCGACCGCGCGATGGCAGCCATCGCATGAGCGACATCCGGCTGGAAGGCGTCACCAAGCTTTACGGTTTGGTGGCCGCGGCGGATGGAGTCGATCTCGCTGTTGCACAGGGTGAGTTCGTCACCATTCTCGGACCCAGTGGCTCGGGCAAGACGACGCTGCTGTCGCTGATTGCGGGCCTCACGACGCCGACCGCGGGCAGGATCTTCATCGGCGGGCGCGACGTTACCGATGCAACCGCGCAGGAGCGCAATATCGGGTTGGTATTCCAGTCCTATGCGCTGTTCCCGCACATGACGGTGCTGGAGAACGTGCTTTTCCCCCTGGGCGTTCGCAAGATCGGCGGCGCCGAAGGGAAGGCCCGGGCGCTCGAAGCCTTGAAATTGGTCCGCCTCGACGGGCTGGAAGACCGGCGGCCCTCGCAACTCTCCGGTGGACAGCAGCAACGGGTGGCGTTGGCCCGGGCGATCGTATTCAAGCCGGACATCCTCCTGCTCGACGAGCCGCTCGGCGCGCTGGATCGCAAGCTGCGCGAGGAGCTGCAGGTCGAGCTGAAGCAACTCCAGCGCACGCTGGGCGTCACAACCATCCTCGTGACGCACGACCAGGAGGAGGCGCTGTCGCTCTCCGATCGCATCATGGTTCTGAACCACGGCAAGACGCAGCAGGTGGCGGCGCCGGCCGAGGCGTACCTGAGGCCGGCCAACCGGTTTGTCGCGGAGTTTCTCGGCATCGCCAACTTCGTGCCGCTGCCGGATGGCCGGCAGGGGGTGGTCCGCCCCGAGCGTGTGAAGCTTTCGGCGAGCGGTGCCGGCAAGTCAGCGCGGGTCGTGGAAGCGATCTATCTCGGGCAGATGGTTCGCTACCACCTCGCAGTGGAGGGAGCGCCGTCGATGGTCGCGGCCTTGCCATTCGTCGGCCCGGCGCACAGTCCGGGCGCGCAGGTTTCGGTGTCGTGGGATTCGGCCGATGTCTGGCCGGTAACTTGAGCAAGAAGGGGGTTCAGATGAAGAGGCGTACATTCGTCGGCGCGGCGGCCAGTCTTCCGGCCGTGAGCATCCTGTCCGGCGCCGCCCGGGCGCAGTCCAAGGAAATCCGCATGATCGAGTCCGGCGGTGCGTCGGGCGAGTCGATCCAGAAGGGGTATATCGACCCGCTTAAGGCCAAGACTGGCATCACCGTCGTGCGTGAAAGTCCGAGTTCTCTTGGCAAGCTGCGCGCGCTGGTCGAGAGCGGCCAGACCACCACGACCCTGTTCGAGCTGGGATCGGGCGTTGTCCTGCAGGCCAAGAAGCTCGGCTTGATCGAGAAGATTGACTGGGCCGCGGTGAACCCGGCACCGATGTTCCCGGAAGCCAAGAACGAGTACGGTTTTGGCTACCAGTACTTTTCGACCATCATGGCGTGGCGCAAGGGCGCGAAGGAGCCGAAGAACTTCACTGAGTTTTTCGACGTCAAGGCGTTCCCTGGCAAACGGTGCCTGCCCGACTTCCCGCACTACTGTCTGCCGTTCGCGTTGCAGGCCGCGGGAGTGCCGATCGACAAGCTGTTCCCGCTCGACGTCGACCTTGCCTTCAAGAAGTTGAACGAGATCAAGAAGGATGTCGCGGTGTGGTGGAAGGCCGGGGCGCAGCCGCCGCAGCTGATGAAGGACAACGAGGTTCAGTACTCGATCTGTTGGTCTG
>CAWUOG010000496.1:0-2620 GCA_963923875.1 uncultured Alphaproteobacteria bacterium | reverse complement strand
TCGACACCACGACCAAGTGGGGCAAGGGCGTGGAGAACGGCATCCTGAAGTCGGTTGGCGTCGTGCCGAAACCGCTTCAGAAGCCGCATCCGCCGCTGTTCCAGCCTTTCGCGAGCTCGGAAAATACCGTTCGCTTCTGCGCACAGGAAAGCGTCACGCCGATCCTGCCGCCGATGCTGCCGGTCTACGAAGAGAAGCTCTACAGCGTCTATTCCGAGGTCTCCGGCAAGCCCCGGGGCCAGGGCGTTGGCGTGCTGCGCGACGTCATCATTTGCGACACCGATGAGGAAGCGAAGGCGCTGTGGCGCGATTCCGGGCAGTTCTCCGGCCGCGCCTGGTTCGAGCCCTTCGGCTTCCGGCGCGGCATGATGGACCCCAAGACGGGCGCTTCGCCCACTTCGGATGAGATCATCGAGATGGGCTATGCCTATGTCGGTACGGTCGATACCGTGCTGCGCGCCATGGAAACCCAGCAAAAGCGCCAGCCGGTCGACTGGGTGTTCTGCTACACCTACAACAGCCTGGTACCGCACCCCGTCCTGATGAAGTCGATCGAGGCTTTCTGGACCAAGGTGATGCCGCGCTTTCGCTAGAACCCCGGAGATCGATCATGGACTTCGAGCGCGACCACCGGTGGCGACGTTGCGATCGGCGGGCGCAACGTCCCGGTCGCGTCGCCTCCGTCTGATGCGCTGGGGCATCATCGGCTTCGGGCGTATCGGCAGAAGACTGGAGCAACGGCTGCCAGGCGCGGCCGCCATCCTGGTGAGGTCACCGCAGGCGTCTTCCGTCGGCAAGACGGCCTGCACGACGATAGATGCCTTTATTGCGGCCAAGCCTGCGATCGCGATCGAATGCGCCTCGGGTCCCGCACTGGTCGAGTACGGTCCGAAGCTGCTTGCCGCCGGCATCGACCTCGTGCCGCTGTCTCTCACGGCATTCGCCGATCCTGCTGTCGAGCGTCGCCTGATCGAAGCCGCAGAAAGCGGGCCAGGTCGGCTGGAGATCGCGCCAGGTGCGATCGGCACGCTCGATTTGCTCGCAAGCGCGCGGGAAGACGGGTTGCGGCGCGTCGTCTATCGGCAGATCAAGCCGCCGGCGATGTGGCGCCTCACGCCGGCCGCGGCGCTTGCCGATCTGTCGACAATCGGCGCACGGCAGGTGTTCTTTCGCGGCAGCGTGCGCGAGGTGGCCAGGCACATGCCGGGCAACCTCAACACCTCGGTCGGCGTCGCCCTGGCCGGACTGGGCCTCGACGGCACCGAGGCCGAGCTGGTGGCCGATCCCGCGATCTCGGAGACCGCGCACGAGCTGGAAGTCCATGCCGCACCCGGCAACGCGGTTTTGAAGCTGGGCGGCCGCGACGTGCCGCCGGACGGTGATCCGGTCGACTACACGACCTTCAGCTTGATGCGTATCCTGAAGCGCCGGCAAGCCAGAGTGATGATCTGAATGACCGATCCGGTCGCCTTCCTGAAGACATTGATCGCTGCCCAGCGCGGGGGCGAGAGCGCTGTACAGCACCTCGTCGCCGAGGCGGCGCGCGGATTGGGCTGCGCGGTCGAGACGGTGCGCTACAGGCCGGCCGATGTGCCGATGGTCGGCGAGTTTGCGACGCATCGTGCTATGGCCGAAGGCGAACGCGAGAGCGTGGTCGCGACTCTCAAGGGCCGGGGTGGTGGCCGCAGCCTGATCTTCTTCGCCCATCCCGATGGTGAGCCGGTGAACGGTCTCGATCGCTGGGTGTACGATCCGTTTGCCGGCACAGTCGCGAACGGCCGCCTTCACGGCTGGGGTGCCGCCGACGATCTCTGCGGCGTGGCAATGATGGTCGAAGGCCTGCGGCTCGCGCTGGAGCAGGGCGCGCGTCCGGCCGGCGACGTGATCCTGGCCAGCACGCCCAGCAAGCGGCATGCACGCGGCGTGTCGGCGCTGCTGCATGGCGGGCTCAAGGCCGATGCGGCCGTCTACTGCCATCCTGCCGAGTCGGGCGTGGGCCTGCGCGAGATCAAGGCGTTTTGCCTCGGTCAGCTCGACTTCCGTCTCACTGTGCCGGGGCGGTTACCCGATACCAGCGAGATCAGCCACATCGCCTTCGCGCACCAGGCCGACAATCCGGTCGATGCGCTGATGACGATCGTCGGCCGGCTGCGGGCGTTGGCCGAGCAGCGCGCCATGACCCTGAGGCATCCGTTGCTGGAGCGTTCGGCCAACCTGCTGGTCTCGCATATCGGCATCGGCCACGCCGGCGTACACAATCGCGTGGCGCCGGAAGGCATCGCGGAAGGATCGCTGTCGCTGCTGCCGGGCGAGGACATGGCCATGGTACAGCGGCTGGTCGAAAAGACCGTGCGCGCTGCCGCGCCGCAGGCGCGTCTCGAATGGGTGTCGGGCATCTCCGGTGCGGAAGTGCCACTCGACAGTCCGCTCTATCGCACGGTGTCCGTTGCGATCGTGGCGATCACCGGCCAGTCGCCGCACGTCAATCCGCTACACACCGCGAGCGATATCCGGAATCCGATCGTCCAGGCAGGCATTCCCACCGTCGGGCTGGGGCCATTGGCTGGCGATCTCGCGCAGAACGGGCTGCACGACGAATGGGTCGACGTCGAGGACTACC
>CAWUOG010000495.1:0-2626 GCA_963923875.1 uncultured Alphaproteobacteria bacterium | reverse complement strand
CGCCGAGCGCGCGGAAGTTCTCCAGCTTCTGCTGCGTCTGATGGCCGAACAGGTATTGGATGGCGTGGAACACCGGCGAGGCGTGCGGCTTCACCGCGATCCTGTCCTCTGGCTTCAGCACCGAGAAATAGAGCGCGCTCATCACCGTGGCGAGCGAGGCGCACGAAGCCTGGTGGCCGCCGACCTTGAGCCCGTCGCGGTTGGGCCTGAGATGATTGGCGTGGTGGATCGTCCACGCCGAGAGCCACAGCACCTTGCGTTCCAGCTCACGCAGGAGTTTCAGCCGCTGGGCGCGTTCGGTCCTGACCGGGGAAAGAGCGTTCATGGCAAACTGGATACGCCCGATATCGGGGAAAATCCTTGCGTTTGGACCCTATAGGCCAGTGGATAGGGTAGATTCACCCCAATTATGCTATGTTCGCGCAATGATATCCCTCGACGCTATCGATCGCCGCATTCTCGAGCGGCTGCAGCAGGACGGAAGGCTGAGCAATGCGGACCTCGCCGAAAAGGTTGGGCTCTCCTCGTCACCGTGCTGGCGGCGGGTCAGGGCGCTTGAGGAAGCAGGTGTCATCAAGGGGTATGCGGCCCTGCTCGACGCCAAGCAGGTTGGGCTCTCGGTCAACGTCTTCATGTCGGTGTCGCTCTCGACCCAGAACGAGAAGTCGCTGAAGGAATTCGAGCGCGCCGCCGCGGCACGGCCGGAAGTGATGGAGTGCTACCTGATGACCGGCGACAGCGACTACCTGCTGCGCGTCGTCGTGCCCGATCTCGAAGCTTACGAGCGCTTCGTCATGGATTTTACCAAGATTGCCGGCATCGCCCAGATCAGGAGTTCCTTCGCACTCCGCCCGGTCAAGCAGGGAACGGCGTTGCCGGTGTGAAGCCCTGCACCAACCTCTCCCCCTATCGGGGACGAGGCGAATAAGGGAAGATCGCAGGCAGGGAGTAAACGCAATGCCCACGCCCGTCTCAGTTGATCCCGACGTCGCCCGCCGGTTCGTCCGCTATGCACACCTGGTCGCCAATCGCGGCTACATTCACAACACGCTGGGCAACATCGTGATGCGCGTGCCGCACTCCGACCACCCGCATGGCGTCGCCTATACCAAGCCTTCTCAGATCTCGCTCGAGGAGATGTGCGAGGAAGATCTTGTGATTACCGAGGTGCCGTCGTCGAACATCCTGTACGGGACGCGCATGACCTCGATCGGGCACAATCTCAGCCGCGAGATCCTGCGCCTGCGGCCCGACATCAACGCCACCATCCATGTGCACGACGACGCGACCCTGGCGCTCTATAGCTCCGGCGCGCCCCTCGAATTCAGAGTGCTGTCACTCGATCCCCCCTTCGTGCTGGGCAAGCCGGTGCATTTCGTTCCGGCGCATGTTGACGTAGAGGCCGACGTCTCTTCGGTCGCGAGCTTCATCCAGGACACCAACCTTGTCGTGCTGGTCGGCCACGGCCTGACCGCACTCGGGCGCAACGTCTCCGAGGCCTATCACCGGCTGAACACTTTCACCGCCGAGGTACGCCGCGTGCTCGAGGCCGAGAAGCTCGCAGCCCTGAAAGGCACCACGCCTTCCTACCGTGCGCAGGCCGAGATCGAGGACATGTACCGCTTTGCCGAGCGCATTATCTATCCAGTGCGCGCCGACCACGTGATGAGCGAAGAAGCGGCGTAAGCGTCCGCGGCGCTGATCCCGAGCCGCTGATCCCGAGCCGTTGTGGGTGATCCAGCCTTGCGCATTCCCTTCGGCACCGCCGTCCTGCTGATTCTCGCCGTCATCCTCTATGCCGGCATGATGGGCAGCCTCATCGACGCGCCGCACAGCGACGCCGCCGGCCGCGGCATGGCGGTGGCGTTCGGCGCAATCTTCGCCAGCCTGCTGTTCGTGGTGCTGGCTTTGCTGTTGCTGGTCGCCGCACTGAAGGGGCGGATGTCGCTTGCCGGCAAGATTGGCTCCTTCGTCGTGCTGCCGGCCGGCATGATTGCGGTGTGGCTGGCAGGCGATGCCTGGGCCGGCCGCGACGCTTCGGCGATTTGGGTCCCGGCCTTTCTGCCGCCGCTGATCGCGGCCTACGCCTTGCGCGCGCGGTTCCTCGTCTCTCGGGCCCGGCGCGGCGGCCTGGCAGTGGAACTTGGTCTCGCCGCCCTGATCGTGGTGCTGATCGGCGCGCCTTTCGTGCGCATCTCCCTGGTCGAGGCGCCCGATCCCGCCGCCCAGGCGCGTGCCGCCGAGGAGGAGAAGGCGCGGCAGGAAGCCCAGGACAAGGCGGTGCGCGAGGCCAACGAACGCGAGGCGGCGAAGTTTGCGGCTCTGGGCCCGAATTCTCCGATGGCGGACTATTTGCCGTTTCTCTACGGCAACCATGCGCGCGAGGCGCGCCAGGGCATCCGCCGGGTGCGCTCGCGCCAGCAGGACGCGATCGCGCTGCTCGAGGCGGGGCGCCTGAACGAACTGTCGAGTCTGCTCGAGTTCGATGTCGATGCGACCCCGGAACTTTGCTGCGCCTATGCCGACGCGCTCGGCAAGGCGGCAGCGGAACTCGACCCCAGAACGGGTTCCAACCAGATCGGCAAGGCGATCGACCTCGAACGCCAGCTCCCCAACCTGCAATGGC
>CAWUOG010000494.1:0-2628 GCA_963923875.1 uncultured Alphaproteobacteria bacterium | reverse complement strand
ATGAATGCCGATGCCGACCCGCAGCGCCTGCTCGGGCCGCGTCGCATTCCATTTGTCGACCGCCTCGAGCATCGCCTGTCCTGCTGCCAGCGCATTGCGCGCCGCGCTGGCATCGTGCAGCGGCGCGCCGAACAGCGCGAGGAATCCGTCGCCCAGGAACTTGTTGACGATGCCATGGTGGCGATCGACGACGTCGATCATTTCGGCGAAGAAATCGTTGAGCAGGGCCACGGTCTCGGCCGCGGGCCGTACCCGGGTCATCGCGGTGAAGCCGCGGATGTCGAGAAACAGCACGCAGATCGAACGCATCTCGCTCGGTGGGTCGGTCGCCTGGGAGAGCAGGCGCTCGACCACGGCAGGCGAGACATGCTGGCCGAACAGACTGGTGACCCGGTCGCGCGTCGCCGCGGCCGCCGCCGAATTCTCGAACTGGCGGCGCAGGCGCACCGCGACCAGCCCGGCCACGACACCGGCCATCAGCAGCACCGCCGAGCGGCTGAGGTGATAGAACGGCGACTGGTTCGCTTCCCCCGTCAGGAAATTCAGGTCGTGAAAGTGGGCCGCCAGCACATAGAGCTGGACCGCCGCCACCAAGCCGGTCCACAGCGACAGCCAGAAATCGAGCCGCAAAGTCGAGAGCAGGATGAAGATGAAATAGAGTAACGGCGGCCAGAAGCCGAACACGAGCTGCGGGTCCATGCGGCTGGCCAGCAGGACAATCATCACGCCGGGGAGGCTGGTCTCCACCAGGGCATTGGCGAACCGTGCCAGCCGGGGGAAGTCGAGGTTACGCGCCATCCGCCAGCGCAGCACCGCGACCGTGCCGAATTCGTAGACGACGAACGGCCCGATCGCCGTCAGCGGCATCCAGGGCGCGAGCCCCTCATCGAAGATACGCAGCGTAAACTTGGTCAGGAAAGTGGCGATGAACGACGTCACGGCCAGCAGGAAGAGCAGGATCGCGGCCAGCGCGCGCATGCGCTGCAGCTCGCTGGCCATGATTTCCCGGCGCAGCGCATCTTCGTAACGATCTACCGGCCTGTCGGACATCGGCAGGCAACCTAGCCATCCGGCGCTGGGCCGTCGAGCCGGGGCCATGCTAGGAATCGGACATGCAACCGGTCGAGATCGTACGCGAGCTGCGCGGCCACGCCGCCAACCTGGCGCTGCGCATGCCGATCTCCTGGGTCAACATCCTGGCCGGCCCGCCGGTCGTCATCGACGGCCGTACCCTCGACGGCCGCACACAATGGTTCCTGAAATTGTTGGCGCGCAGTGGCCAGAAGCCCCTGCACAAGCTCTCGGTCGACGAGGCGCGCGAGGAGTTCGAGTCCTTCCAGATCATGATGAGCGGCAAGCCGGCGACGGTCGGCAGCATCGTCGACCGCACGATCGCCGGCCCGGGCGGCAGCCCCGACGGCGCCCCGGGCGGCAGCTCTGCCCCCCGCCTGAGGGTGCGGCTGTACAAGCCGTTCGGGGTCGGCCCGCAGCCGCTTCCCACAATCCTCTACTTCCACGGCGGCGGCTGGACGATCGGCAGCCTCGAGGCCTACGACGCCCCCCTGCGGTTCTTCTGCGCCCGCATTGGCTGCGCGGTGCTGGCCGTCGACTATCGCCTGGCGCCCGAGCACAAGTTTCCCGCCGCGGTCGACGATGCCGTGACGACGTTCCGCTGGCTCACGGCCAATGCCGCGGGGCTGGGGCTCGATCCGGATCGCATCGCCGTGGCAGGCGACTCGGCAGGCGGCACACTCGCGGCGGTGGTCAGTCAGCTCACCCGCGGCGAGGCGCACCGGCCCTGGCTGCAATGGCTGATCTATCCCTGCACCGACCTCGGCGGCACGACGCCCTCACACGAGAGCTGCGGGTCGGGATTCCTGCTGAGCCGCGAGGACATGGCGTGGTTCGGCAGCCACTACCTGACCGAACCGGCGGAAGAGGCGGACCCGCGCGCTTCGCCGCTGCGCCAGCCCGATCTTTCCGGCCTGCCGCCGGCGCTGATCTTCACCGCGGGCTTCGACCCGTTGCGCGACGACGGCAAGCAATATGCCGAGCGTCTGTCACTAGCGGGGGTCAAGGTTGTCTATCGAGAGTTTGATTCGCTCATACACGGGTTTGTAGGCATGCGTGGAGCGCTGCAGGCGGCCGCGCGCGCCATGGACGACATGGTGGCGGGCGTGCGCCACGAGCTGGCGGGGCTGGGTTCCTGAGAATGGCCGGACAGATGGACACGATTCCGGGCGAGCGCACCGGCCGACGCGAGCAGAACAAGGCGGAAAATCGCGCCGCCCTGCTGAAGGCCGCGCGCAGCGTATTCGCAGAGATCGGCTACAACGCCGCCGGCGTGCGCGACATCGTGCGCCGCACCGACCTCGCCTCCGGCACCTTCTACAACTACTTCAAGGACAAGGAAGAGATCTTCAGTGCCGTGATCGCCGAGATGAGCGGCGAGCTGCTGGCACGCCACCGCGAGGGCCGGGCGCGGGCGACGACGGCCGAGGAATTCATCCGTCGCCACTGCTCGACCTACCTGTACTACGTCGCGGAAGACCCGGAGATCCTGGCGTTCGGGCGCAACAACGTCACGCCGATCCGCAATCTGTTCGACAAGCCCGACCTGCGCCATCT
>CAWUOG010000493.1:0-2634 GCA_963923875.1 uncultured Alphaproteobacteria bacterium | reverse complement strand
AGCGGCAGGCGGCATTCCGGCGAGGCGATCAGGCCCTGTCGCCACAGGATGTGCTTGATCGGCATCGGATTGGCTTCGGCGAAGAGCAGCGGCACCAGCGGCGCGACCTGCGACCAGGCACGGCGTGCGCCTGTGACGTCGTTGGCGGCGAAGCGGTCGCGCACCTCGACGAAGTGCCCGGTCATAACATGGCTCGCGGCCAGGATGCCGCCCTCGGCGCCATTGGCCAGCATGGTGAAGTAAAGCGCGTCTTCGCCGGTCAGTACGGAGAAGCCGTCCGGCTTGCGCTGCAGCAGGTCGAGCGACTGTGTGATTGAACCCGAGCTGTCCTTGCAGCCGACGATGTTCGGGATCTGGGCGAGTTCGAGCATCGAGTCGTTCGAAAGATTCACCGCCGTACGGTAGGGAATGTTGTAGATCAGCACCGGCCGATCGGTGACGCTGGCGATCGCCCTGAAGTGGGCGATCAGCCCATCCTGGCTCGGCCGGTTGTAGTAGGGGCAGACCGACACGATGCCCTCGAAGCGATGGCGTTCGAGGCGCTTCAGGGTCTTGGTCACCTTGCGCGTGTCGTTGCCGCCGACGCCCACGAACACCGGCACCTTGCCGGCCCTCGCGACCGTTCGTTCGACCAACGCATCGAACTCCCCGTCGTCGAGGGTTGGCGCCTCGCCGGTCGTGCCAAGCGGAAACAGCCCGTCGACGCCGAACGCCAGATAGTGGTCGATCAGCCTGTCATAGCTTTCAAAATCGATGGCGCCATCCCTAAACGGGGTGATAAGCGGCAGCCACAAGCCTCGGACCGTCATTGGCTTTCCCTCCGACGGTGCGCAGGGTGGGTCGGCTCAACAAATAAGAAAATCAAATAGATTGGATATAATCGTTCATATTCAGTAATGAATAGAGATGCGTAAGGACCTCGACGTGGCGCTGGTGCGCGCCTTCCTGGCGGTGGTCGATTCAGGGGGCGTCACTGCCGCCGCCGCCGTGCTCAATCTCAGCCAGGCCGCGGCCAGCCAGCAGATCAAACGGCTGGAGGAATTGCTCGACTGCCGGCTGTTCGAGCGTGCTGGCCGCAGGCTGGTGCTGGCGCCGGCAGGCGAGCGGCTGGAGGCGCAGGCGCGTCGACTGATGGCGCAGAACGACGAGTTGCTCGCCTCCATGCGCGCCCGCCAGTTCGAGGGCGAGGTCCGCTTCGGCGTGCCATACGACATCATCGCGAGCTTCGTGCCGGCGATCCTGCGTCGCTTTGCGCGCGCCCAACCGCGGGTGAGAGTCAGCCTTGTTTGCGAGGACTCCAAGGTCGTCCGCCGACAGCTCGCTTCGGGTGGCGTCGATCTTGCGCTGACTACCGAGACCGAGTGCGGCCGTCATGGCGAGACCCTGCGCACCGACCGGCTCGTCTGGGTCGGAGTGCCGGGTGGCGATGCCCATCTGAAGGACCCTCTGCCCGTATCGCTCGGGGCGCCGACCTGCGTGTTTCGCCCCGTGGCCATTGAAGCACTGGGCAAGGCGCGGCGGGACTGGCGTGCTGTCTGCGAGGTCAGCCGCATGGAGCCGGTCTATGCCGTACTCGAGGCCGGACTTGCGGTGGCGCCGCTGCTCCGTTCCTCGGTGCCCGAGCGCTTTGCCATCCTGGGCCGAGAGGCCCGCCTGCCGGTGCTGCCGGAATTCCGAATCAACCTTTATGCCCTGTCGGCCGGCAGTCCGGCGGCGCGCGATCTCGCCGACCACGTGCGGCAGGGCCTTTCGTCGCGAGGCTGATGCCTCCTGCAGTCCCGTCCAACAATTGATACGATTGCGCCCTGTATCCGCAGCGCATCCGAAACTATCCTCCCAGGCATTCTTTTGAGGAATTTTCGATGCGCACTCTGCTCGGCTGGGTATTCAAGGCCGCTTTCGCCGGTGTCCTCTATCTTGGCGTGACCTCGGGCATGCAGGTCAAGCTCCCCGACACGGTGCTGGGCTTCAAGGTGCCGGAGCAGGCTCACCAGTTCGTCGAACGGACCTCCCAGATCGCCGACTTCGGCAAGCAGACCCAGAGCGGCTTCAAGGGCATCGCTGACAGCTTCAAGTAATACGCCATCCCCACTGGCGTTACCCGGGTGGGCCCGGCACCTGCGGCTTTCGGACCGCCGGTTGCCGGGCCCGCTTTTTTGCTATTGTGTCTCTTCAGGGAAGCTCGAGGGCGATCAATTGAAGGGACCGAATCTGGCCGTCGCGGCGGCGCTGGCGACTACGCTCGCCGTGGGCGCGTGCACGCTGCCGACTAACGTCAAGATCAAGAAAATCGATGAGTTGCGCTCTGCCCAGACGGCGTGCCTCATCAACAACGTGCCGCAGTTCGAAGACGGCAGCTCCGAGCCTTCCAAGATCGGCCGGTTCGTTGCCATGTCGTGCATCGTGGAGACCGACAAGCTCGTTTACTACGCCGTCCCGAATCCCACAGGGCAGGAACGCCAAGCTTTCCTCGACGATGCGACGGTGCGCGCGACGGGCTACGTCATTCGTGCCCGCGCGGGCCAGCCGCAGACTCAGAGCCAGAAGTAGGACGTCACACCGTCGAGAGCGGCGCGGTCACGCCGCGGAGAGCGGCGCGGTCCAAGCATTGTAGCCGTACACCCAGTCGGTGTC
>CAWUOG010000492.1:0-2670 GCA_963923875.1 uncultured Alphaproteobacteria bacterium | reverse complement strand
CCTTATCCTCTTCGGTGTAGTTGCGCAGATCTTCGGTCATGCGGGTGAAGGCCGACGGCGAGATCGAGTTGACCGTAATGCCGTAGCGGCCGAGTTCGCGGGCAGCGATCACGGTAAACGAGGCGATGCCCGCCTTGGCCGCGCCGTAGTTCGTCTGGCCGATATTGCCGTAGATGCCCGACACCGATGTCGTGGTGATGATGCGCGCATCGACCGGCCCGCCCTTGGCCTTGGCCTGGTCGCGCCAATAGGCGGCGGCGTGACGGGCTGGCGCGAAGGTGCCCTTCAGGTGAACTTTTATGACGGCATCCCACTCGTCCTCGCTCATGTTGACCAGCATTCGGTCGCGCAGGATGCCGGCGTTCAGCACGACGGCGTCGAGCTTTCCAAAGGCGGAGACCGCCTGGTCGATCATGCGCTTGGCGCCGTTCCAGTCCGAGACGTCATCGCCATTGGCCACCGCCTCGCCACCCTTGGCCTTGATCTCGTTGACCACCTGCTGGGCCGGGCCAACATCATGGCCCTTGCCGGCGCGGTCGCCGCCCAGGTCGTTCACGATCACCTTGGCGCCGTGTTCGGCCAGCATCAGGCAGTGTTCGCGGCCGACGCCGCGGGCCCCGCCGGTCACGATCGCCACCCGGCCCTCGCACAGTCTCGCCATAGCTTCCTCCCGTCTTTTGCGTGTCTGGAACCCGTAATCCTGCGCTAGTCTAGCGGGCCGAAGAGGAGGATCGCCATGGACACCCTGCCGCTCGTATCGCCCGAACAGGTCGGACTTTCCGCAGCGCGGCTCGCGCGCATTTCGGGCTGGATGAGGGGTTGGGTCGACAGCGGCAAGCTGCCGGGCATGACGGTATGCGTGATGCGCCGGGGCCAGCTCGCCTTCGCCGAGACCCATGGCAAGGCCGACGTCGAGCGCAACAAGCCAATGCGACCCGATACGATCGTGCGCATCTATTCGATGACCAAGCCGCTGACCTCGACGGCGATCATGATGCTGTACGAGGAGGGCCGCTTTCAGCTCGACGATCCGATATCGAAGTTCATCCCGGCCTTCAAGAACCCGCGCGTCTACGCGGGCGGCAGTCGCGGCAAGATCGATTCGGTGCCGGCCGAGCGGGAGATCACCTTCCGTGATCTGCTGACCCATACCTCGGGACTTACCTACGGCTTCATGGAGAGTACTCCGGTCGATGCGGTCTATCGCGACCAGAAGATCGATTTCGGCACCGCCACCGCAAGTCTCGCCGATGTGGTCGAGCGGCTGGCCGCTGTGCCGTTGATCGCCCAGCCCGGCAAGGCATGGAATTATTCGGTGGCGACCGACGTACTCGGGTACCTCGTGCAGGTGATCTCCGGCCAGCCCTTCGACGTCTTCCTGCGCGAGAAGGTCCTGAAGCCCCTCGGCATGCTCGATACCGACTTCATCGTGGCCAAGGACAAGCAGGAGCGCTTCGCCACCTGCTACATGCCAGGCAAGGACGGCAAGCTCGCCGTGATGGACGATCCGACCAAGAGCACCTACCTTGCGCCGCGCAATGGCTATTCGGGTGGCGGCGGCCTCGCCGGCACGGCGGGTGACTACCTGCGTTTCTGCAAGTTCATGCTGAACAAGGGCGAGCTCGACGGTGTGCGCCTGCTCGGCCGCAAGACGGTCGAATTGATGACCTCGAATCATCTGCCGGGCGACATGGCCGACATGGGCATGCCGCGCTTCTCCGAGTCGCCCTACTACGGCATCGGCTTCGGGCTCGGGTTCTCGGTGATGATCAATCCGGCCAAGGCGCAGATCCTCGGCACGGCCGGCGAATACGCCTGGGGCGGTGCGGCCTCGACCGCATTCTGGTGCGACCCGGCGGAAGACATGGCGGTGGTGCTGTTGACCCAGCTCTATCCTTCCTCGACCTATCCGATCCGCCGCGATTTGCGCGTGCTCACCTATCAGGCGATCGTCGACTGAGGCGAACGGCAATGAGGAACACCGGTCCGATCAGCGTCCGCAAGCTCCATCCCCTGTTCGGCGCGGAGATCACGGGCATCGACATCACGCGGCCGCTGAGCCCGCGGGAGTTCGGCCCGATCCGGGCGGCCTTCGAGGAGCACTCGGTGCTGCTGTTCCGCGACCAGCACATGGACGACGAAAAACAGGTCCAGTTCAGCGAGTATTTCGGCCCGCTGGAGACGACCGGCGCCGCCAATCCCGCCGCTGGCACCAAATTCCAGCGTCAGTCGAACCTCGACATCATGACCGGTGAGCCGATCCCGCCGGACGACATGCGCATGATCTACCAGAAGGCCAATTACTTCTGGCACTCGGATTCGTCGTTCAAGCGCATCCCCTCGCTGTGCTCGGTCCTGACCGCTCGAATCTGCCCGGCCGAAGGCGGCAACACGGAATTCCTGTCGATGCGCGCGGCGTGGAACGCGCTGCCGCCGGCCCTGCAGGCCACCATCCACCCGCTGGTCGCCGAGCACGCGCTGCAGCATTCGCGCGACCGCGTGCAGAAGGGCATTCTGTCGGCGAAGGCGATCGCGGAACTGCCGCCGGTCAAGCAGCGTCTGTTCCAGGACAACCCGATCAATGGGCGGCGCGCCCTCTATATCGGCGCTCATGCCGGTCACATCGTCGATTGGCCGATGCCCATGGGCAAGGCCATCCTCTACGAACTC
>CAWUOG010000491.1:0-2671 GCA_963923875.1 uncultured Alphaproteobacteria bacterium | reverse complement strand
TTCACGAATTCGCGTGTCACCGAGAAGACGAAATCCGGGCCGAACATGTTCCTGCCGAAGCTCTGAATCGCCTCCTCGGAGATCGAGGGATCGCGGGTGCGCACAGTCTTGCTGTAGATCCTGACTCCGTCGTCCCAGGTGTCCCGGTTCTCCCAGAGTCCGATCGGATTCTGCAGGATTGCGCCCGCCACCCGGTCGGGGGCCTGTTCGATCGCCTCGAAGCAGTAGCTCCCGCCGATGCACCCGCCCATGACGAAGAATTTCCTGAAGCCGAGATGGTCCATCAGGGCCAGATGGTCGGCCGCGAAAGTGTGCCAGCCGTGGTCGGCCTTGACGTCGGCGATCGACTTGCCAGCATTGCGCTGGTCCATCGAGATGACGGTGAACCTGTCGGTGAGCGCGGTGCGCGGGTCCATCCACGCGCGTGGTTTGCCCTCGGCATCGGGGCCCCAGAACTCGATGTTCGAGCGCAGCCCACCCGGCGCGTAGAGCAGTACCGGAAACCCCTTGCCGTGGACCTCGTAGTGGATCTCGGCATCGGGGCGCTTGAGCATCGGCATCGGCAACCCTCCCTGTCGACTAGGTCGGCTTGTAGCCGATTTCGTCGATGATCGCCTTCCAGCGCGCCAGATCCGACATCATGCGCTTGTGGAATTCCTCGGACGTGGAAGTTTCGACGTCGAGGCCGAGCTCTGTGAGTTTCCTGTTAACCTCGGGCAGAGCGAGGACTGCCTTGAGTTCCTTCGACCAGGCATCGAGCATCGGCTGCGGCAGCTTGGCCGGCGCAAAAAAGACGTACCAGCCCAGGATCTGCAGCTTCGGATACCCGAGCTGCGTGGCAGTGGGGATCTCCGGCGCCGACGTCGTGGGCTTCTGGCCCGAGGTGAAGATCACCTTCACCTTGCCGGCGCGGTGATGCTCGAGAAAATCGGTGATGCCGCCGCAACCCGCTGCGATGTGGCCGCCCTGCAGGTCGGCGACCAGCGGGGCGGCGCCGCGATAGGGAACCGGTTCGAGCGGGATGCCGATTTCCTTGCCGGCCATGACTCCGAAGAAGTGCGTGAACGAACCGAGCGCTGTCGTTCCGAAGCTCTGCCGCGTCGGGTTCTTCTTCAGCCATTCGATGTATTCAGGCAGCGTATTGACGCCGATGGTCGGCGAGACGCAGAAGGCCGTCTGCACCGTGCCGGCCAGTGTGATCGGCAATATGTCAGTCGCCGGATCGAACGGCACGGCGGCCATGGTGAGCTTCTGCACGATGGTGGCCGACGGCACGTAGGCGATGGTGGCGCCGTCGGGCGCGGCGTTCTTCAGGTCGGCGACGGCGATGGTGCCCGAGGCCCCGGCCTTGTTGTCGATGATGACGTTGCGGCCGGTGCGCTGCTTCAGCGCTTCCGCCATGAAGCGGGCCATCACGTCGGTGCCACCGCCGGCCGGGAAGCCGACCAGGATCTTGAGCGGCTTGTCGGGCAGGGCGGTGTCTGCCCGGCCCATTACCGGCAGGGCGATGGCCGCTCCCGCCATTGCCATCGACGTACGGCGTCCGATCATCCTGGTCATTGTTTCCTCCCCGGGTTCCCTAGCTCACGAGACTCCATGCAAGCTCGGCGCGCTCGCGCGGCGACCGGCTCATCTTGACGGAGTCGGGATTTGACGAATTGCCCTGCAGGCCACGCACATACACGCCCTGGGCGATGGCAGCGAGGCGGTAGAGCGAGAAGGCGACGTAGTAGTTCCAGTGCTCGATCGACTTGCGGCCGGTGCGGCGGCAGTAGGCGGCGACATACTCGTTCTCGGTCGGCAGGCCGAGTCGCGCGAAGTCGACCCTGGCGAAGCCGTGCGGCGGCTCGCCGAGATGGTAGCCGATACAGTTGTAGGCGAGATCGGCCAGCGGGTGGCCAAGCGTGCTCAGTTCCCAGTCGAGGACGGCAACGATGCGCGGCTCGGTCGGATGCACGATCAGGTTGCCCAGGCGATAGTCGCCATGGACGATCGTGGTCGGGTCCTCGGCGGGTATGTTCTGCGGCAGCCACGCGGCGAGCTTCTCCATCGCCGGGATCTCTTCGGTCTTGAGCTCGGCGTACTGCTTGCTCCAGCGCGCGACCTGACGGGCGATGTACTGGCCGATGCGACCGTAGTCGCCCAGTCCCACTATCGCTGGATCGACCTTGTGCAGGCGGGCGAGGACGTCGTTCATCGAGTCGAAAATTGCCGCGCGCTCGGCCGACGTCTGTTCCGGCATCGAGGGATCGATCAGAATACGGCCTTCGACGGCATCCATGATGTAGAACATCTGACCGATCACGCTGTCGTCGTTGCACAGCACCCGTGTGCGCGCCACCGGCACGTCGGTCGCAGCGAGCGCGGAGATGACTCGGAACTCACGGTCGACCTGATGCGCCGAGGCGACCAGCTTGCCCGGCGGCTTCTTGCGCAGCACGAAGTCCTGGCGCTTGCCGGTCGCCATCTCGGCCGACAGAAAGAAGGTCGGATTGGAATGGCCGGAATCGAACTGTCGGACCTCGAGACCGCCGCGGTAGCCTTCGACATGGACGCGCAGATAGCGATCGAGCGAGGCTTGATCGAAGCGATGGCGCTCCATGACCGGAACGGTGTTGGCGTATGTGCGAAGCGCGGCCGTCGACATGCGGCCATGAGCCTAGAAGCGCCA
>CAWUOG010000490.1:0-2672 GCA_963923875.1 uncultured Alphaproteobacteria bacterium | reverse complement strand
CCTCCTTGCCGAGCCGGGCCTGCAGGCGGTACGGCACCAGCGGGGCCGCGTACTCGCTGCCGAACTCGATGCCCCCCCAGAACACGGCGAGCAGCATGACGAGGCCGCCGCCGAACTGCGCCAGCCGGCGGCCCGCCGCAGGACGCACCGCCGCCAGCGCCTTGAGCTGCGGCGCCGCAACGCTCAACTGCCGGCGCATCTCGGGATCGGTTACGACCAGACGGGCGTCGCTGCCCTGCAGCCCGAGGAACGGCGCCGCCTCGTGCTCGCTATCGCCGATCACCATCACGTCGCCGATCGGCCAGCGCGCCACGATCGAAAAATCGCCCGGACGGAAGATCAGCAGTTCGCCGATACCCGGCTTGGCGCCGACCTCGATCACCTCGGCGGTGACGCCGTCGTAGTAGCGGGCTGCGGCGGCCACGCTACACCGCGCCGACGTCGAACATATCGAGCAGGCCTTCGCCGTAGCCAGGTGGCCTGTCGGCAAGTTGCCGGATCGATGCCCCGTCGGGCGCGCCATAGATCCACAGCTCGGAGGCGATCAGGCGCAAGGTGCGGTGCATCACCCATGGCCAGCCGATGCCCAGCGTGAGCAGGAGAATCAGGTAGTTCAGCACCATGAATCCCCACATCTGCCTGGTCGATATCGCGGTCGCGAAAAGGACCTTGCCCGCACGCGTGCGAGATACCAGGTAGCGCAGAAGATAGGCCTGCCACCAGCAGCGCACCGGCAGGATGAGCAGGCTGAACAACACGTAGAACGCGAACAGCACCGCAGCGATCAGCAGGATCGTATACGGGCCGGGACGCGTGAAGAGCCGGCTGATGTCGTCGAATTCCTTGCCGATGCGCGCGACGGTGATGCCGACCGCAGTGGCGGCGACGCCGATCGCCACGACCCAGGCGAAGATATTCAGGAAGTAGTAGCCGACGTAGCGGCCGTAGATGTCGCCGGATCGGCCGGCGAAGTCGAGCGACTGCGTGCCTACCCTCGCGTTGGTGAGCCGCGGCCGCGCCAGACTCACCGAGACGACGGGCAGCAGCAATTGTCCGGTCATGACATTGGCGAAAGTGAGGGCGGTCGCCCGCGCGCCATAGGCCCAGGCCGAACCCATCATCGTGCAACGCAGCCCGCGCCAGCGCGTGCGCGAGAGCTTGTAGCGCAGGCCGGCATAGTGGCCGACGAAGGCGAGCGGAAATCCGACCAGCGCCAGCAGCAGCGGCAGCACGTCGAGCGGCCGCATGCTGTCCGGCAGCTTGTCGGCCGGCAGATAGTCCCAGCCGACCCAGATCAGCCCGCCGATCGCCAGCGCGATCGACAGCACGATCATGAAGCCAATGAAGAGTTCGAGGCCGCGGCCGCGATACTCGAAGCGGTCGCCGAGGATGGAGAGGTGATTCCAAAGGTAGCGGCGCAGCCGCGTGCGTCCCCAGAACCGCGACCAGCCGAGCGTCAGCACCATCAGCACGAGGTGCCGCAGGTAGATGCCGTAAAGCTCGCCCAGCCGGCCGTCATAGATCGGGCGGGTCGGCGTGAAGTCGGGCGGTGGCGCGGTCGCGGGTCGAGGGGCCGATGGTGCGGGCGCGGACGTCGACGTCGGCGAAATCCACGGTGAGCCTGGGGCAGCACTGCTCATCGGCGTTTCCCGCCGTTCGGTTGCACCGCCAAAGGTTTCATGCTGCAATGCAACATAGCCTCACCGACGGAAGTATATGACCGCCCAGCCCGGCGAAAAGCCGAAAAAAGACAGGCCCTGGCTGATCCGAACCTATTCGGGTCACTCGACCGCGGCCAAGTCCAACGAACTCTACCGCACCAATCTGGCGCGCGGTCAGACCGGATTGTCGGTCGCCTTCGATCTGCCGACCCAGACCGGCTACGACAGCGATCATCCGCTGGCCAAGGGCGAGGTCGGCAAGGTCGGTGTGCCGGTCAACCATCTCGGCGACATGCGCACCCTGTTCGACGGCATCCCGCTCGACCGCATGAACACGTCGATGACGATCAATGCTCCGGCGGCCTGGTTGCTGTCGCTCTACATCGCGGCGGCCGAGAGCCAGGGCGTCGAGCGCGCCAAGCTGCAGGGCACGACGCAGAACGACATCATCAAGGAATACCTTTCGCGCGGGACCTACATCTTTCCGCCCGAGCCCTCCTTGAGGCTCACGGCAGACACGATCGGCTTCACCTATCGCGAGGTTCCCAAGTGGAACCCGATGAACGTCTGCAGCTATCACCTGCAGGAAGCAGGTGCCACGCCAATGCAGGAACTCGCCTTCTCGCTGGCCAATGCGATCGCCGTGCTCGACGCGGTCAAGGCGCGCGGACAGGTGCCGACGGAGGATTTCCCGCAGGTGGTCGGTCGCATCTCCTTCTTCGTCAATGCCGGCATCCGCTTCGTGACCGAGATCTGCAAGATGCGCGCGTTCGCCGAAATGTGGGACGACATCACGCGCGACCGCTACGGCGTCGAAGACGCCAAACAGCGCCTTTTCCGCTACGGCGTGCAGGTGAACTCGCTCGGCCTCACCGAGCAGCAGCCCGAGAACAACGTCTATCGCATCCTGCTGGAAATGCTCGCGGTCGTGATGAGCAAGAACGCACGCGCCCGCTCGGTCCAGCTGCCGGCCTGGAACGAGGCGCTCGGCCTGCCCCGCCCCTGGGACCA
>CAWUOG010000489.1:0-2680 GCA_963923875.1 uncultured Alphaproteobacteria bacterium | reverse complement strand
AGGCGGCCGCCGAACTTCGCGACCAGCGCCGCCGTCGAATTCCGCGGCTCGACGACAATTTCGCCTTTCGGACCGCGGCGCACGCGCGCGGCCAAGGATAGCGGCATCACCGCGGCGCCGAGATTGACGCCGGTGTTCATCAACGCGGCGGTCAACTCTTTATAAGTAAGGCCCAGCCGCTCGGCTCGCCGGATACGCATTTTCGCGATCTCGGGGCTGGGCGTCTTCCAGGCCTTGGCCGAGGCGCGGCGCCACACCCAGGCCTCCCACGACATGTCGAAGGTCGGCCCATTGTTGTGGCCGATGCCTGGCCTGCGCAGCAAGGCCTCGACATTGGGATGGCGGGCACTTAGACGGTCGAAACGATCACCCATGGCGGGGTATTGTACTGCAAAGCGTGGGCCAAAATTAAGGGCCCGGAGGAGCCGGCAAAGTGGACGATTTCCAGGTCGATGTACTCGTGGTGGGCGCGGGCAATGCAGCCGCCTGCGCGGCGCTGGCCGCGCGCGAGAAGGGCGCTTCCGTGGCGATGCTCGAGGCGGCCCCCGAGGAGGAGCGCGGCGGCAACAGCACCTATACGGCAGGCGCCATGCGCGTGGTGTTCCACGGCGTCGACGACCTGGTGCAGCTCTACGACCTCACCGAGGACGAGAAGACCAACGTCGATTTCGGCAAGTACACCGCCGACGAATATCTCGACGACATGGGCCGGGTGACCAACTACCGCTGCGACCCGGAGCTCACCGACATCCTGGTCAATCGTTCCTTCGAGACCATGAAGTGGATGCGCAGCAAAGGCGTGCGCTTCCAGCCGTCGTACGGCCGTCAGGCGTTCAAGGTGAACGGCAAGTACAAGTTCTGGGGCGGCCTCGCCGTCGAGGCGTGGGGCGGCGGACCGGGCCTGGTCGACCTCGAGCACAAGGCCGCCGTGAAGGCCGGCATCCCGATCCACTATGAGACGTCGGCAGTGTCGCTGATCGAGGAAGACGGCGTGGTGCGCGGCGTGATCGCCCGCCACAAGGGCCGCAAGGTCCGGATCGGCGCCAAGGCGGTCGTGCTGGCCTGCGGCGGCTTCGAAAGCAACGCCGAGATGCGCACGCGCTATCTCGGGCCGACCTGGGATCTCGCGAAAGTGCGCGGCACGCGGTTCAACACCGGTGCCGGCATCAACATGGCGCTGGCGATCGGCGCCAAGGCGCACGGCAACTGGTCGGGCGGCCACGCCGTCGGCTGGGACATGAATGCGCCGGAGTTCGGCGATCTGGAAGTCGGCGACAATTTCCAGAAGCACTCCTATCCGCTGGGCATCATGGTCAACGCCAACGGCGTGCGCTTCGTCGACGAGGGCGCGGACTTCCGCAACTACACCTACGCCAAGTACGGCGCGGTGATCCTGAGCCAGCCGCAGCAGTTTGCGTGGCAGATCTTCGATGCCAAGGTGCTCGACAAGCTGCGCGACGAATACCGCATCAAGCGCATGACCAAGGTGCGCGCCGACACGATCGAGGAACTCGCGACCAAGCTCGAAGGTGTCAACCAGGAGCAGTTCCTGAAGACCATCAAGGAGTGGAACGCCGCCGTCATGACCGAGGTGCCGTTCAATCCCGCGATCAAGGACGGCCGCTCGACGCGCGGCCTTTCGGTGGTGAAGAGCAACTGGGCCAACACGATCGACACCGCGCCGTTCGAGGCCTATGCCGTCACCTGCGGCCTCACCTTCACCTTCGGCGGGCTGAAGATCACGACTTCAGGCGAGGTCGAGAGCACCGACGGTCATCCGATCCCCGGCCTGTTCGCCGCGGGCGAGCTGGTCGGCGGGCTGTTCTATCACAACTATCCCGGCGGCACGGGCCTGGTATCCGGCGCCGTGCTCGGCAAGCTCGCGGGCGATGGCGCGGGCCAGTACGTCAAAGGAAAGAACTGACCATGACCCTGGTCTCTCGCCGCCCGGCGCTCGTTTCCCGGCGCTCCGCCCTGGCGCTCGGTGGCAGCGCCCTTCTCCTGCCCTCCTCGCTCCGCGCCCAGGCCGCGTGGCCGACCGGCCCCGTCACCTTCGTGGTCGGCTATGCCGCGGGCGGCAGCACCGACATCAACGCGCGCGAACTGGCACAGGTCATGACGCCGGTGATCGGCCAGACCATCGTGATCGACAACAAGGGCGGTGCCGCGGGCTCGATCGGGCTGCGCGCTGCCGCCGCCGCCAAGCCGGACGGCCAGACCTTGTTCGTCGCCGTCGGCACCAACGTGATCATCAACCCGCACGTCCAGAAAGGCATGATCGACACGATCTCGAGCCTGGCGCCGGTCTGTCAGATCACCGACTACCAGTACGTGCTGGTGGTGGGAAACAGCGTGCCCGCGAAGAACGCGCAGGAGCTCGTCGCGCTCGCCAAGAAGGATCCCGAGAAGCTCACCTATTCGTCGTCGGGCGTCGGCGGCAACAATCACCTCGCGGGCGCGCTGTTCGCCGATGCCGCCGGCATCAAGATGACCCACGTCCCCTACAAGGGCACCGGACCGGCCGTGGCCGACGTGATCAGCGGGCAGATCACCTGCAACTTCTCCTCGCTGCCGCCGGCGGTGTCGCAGATCAAGGGCGGCAACCTCAGGGCGCTGGCGGTGACGGGCAACAAGCGCGTGAAGTCGCTGCCCGACGTGCCGACGCTCAAGGAACAGGGCA
>CAWUOG010000488.1:0-2683 GCA_963923875.1 uncultured Alphaproteobacteria bacterium | reverse complement strand
GCCGGCCTCGATCCCGACGACCTGCCGACCGCCGACAAGAGCAAGATGAATTTCGGCTCGGGCGGCAACCAGAAGGCCAAGGCCTGGCGCGACATCTGGGGCGCGGGCCAGGGCGTCGGCCAGATTCACGACGCGCCGCCGGCGGCCGAGATCGTGGCCCGCCTCAAGGCCGAGTACGAGGCGGCGCGCGCCGCGCTGTTCTCCGGAGAAACCGTGCCGACCCGCCTGAAGCAGGCGGCGGAATAGATGTCGATCTACGAGGTCCTGGCCGTCGCCGCGCTCGCGGTGGCGGGCGGCTTCGCCTGGAAGCTCTATCGCTCGGACGTGAAGTCCGGTGCGGACAAGACGCCGCAAGCCCGGGCCGGCCAAAAGATGTTCAGCCGCGACAAGACCAAGCCCTGAAATCGGCCACGAAAGGCCGCTCGCCTCGCCCCGGCCGTCGGGCTAGAAGCGAAGTGCATGCTTCGACGTCTTTACGACTGGGTGATGCGCCTCGCGCAGCATCGCCACGCCATCCCCGCCATGGGCGTGGTCTCCTTCTGCGAGAGCTCCTTCTTCCCGATCCCGCCCGACGTGATGCTGATCCCGATGGTGCTGGCCAACCGTCGGAAGGCCTTCACGATCGCGGCGGTCTGCACCGTCACGTCGGTGCTCGGCGGATTGCTGGGTTACGCCATCGGCTACTATTTCTTCGAGACGATGGGCGCCTGGGTGGTCAAGACCTACGGCCTGCAGGCCGGATTGGAAAAGTTCCGCGAGGGGTTCGCCCAATGGGGTACTTGGATCATCCTGATCAAGGGCCTTACGCCCATTCCCTACAAGCTGGTGACGATCGCTTCAGGGGCCGCGCATTTTGATCTCTTCACCTTCGTGTGGGCGTCCATCGTGACGCGTGGCGCGCGCTTCTTCATCGTGTCAGCCTTGCTCTGGAAGTACGGCGAACCGATCCGGACCTTCATCGAGGAGCGCTTCACGCTGGTCAGTTGGGCGTTCCTGATCGCGCTGGTCGGGGGCTTCGTCGTGGTGAAGTACCTGTTCTGACGCGCGTTCCGGCGCCGGGGGTTTCATGATCGACCGCCTGACCCTGCCCAGCAAGATCGGCCTGATCGCCTTCCTCGGCAGTGGCGCGCTGCTGGGCGGTGCTTACTACTTCCAATATGTGGTCGGCTTGGCGCCGTGCGATCTCTGCTTCTGGCAGCGCTACCCGCACATGGTCGCGATCGCAGCGGGCTTTCTGGCGCTGGCCTCGCTCGCCTGGCCGCGCCTCGCCATCGTCTTCGCGCTGACTGCAATCATCGCGCTATTCGTCACCGCCGGCATCGGCGTCTACCATGTCGGCGTCGAGCAGCACTGGTGGCTGGGACCGCAGGCCTGTTCGGGCCGCATCCCGGCCGGCCTGTCATCGACCGACCTCAAGAAGTTCCTGTTCAGCCAGAAGATGGTGCGCTGTGACGAAGCGGCCTGGAAGTTCATGGACATCTCGATGGCCGGCTGGAACGCGATCCTCTCGGGGGGCCTGGCCCTGCTGCTGGGCCGGAGGATCATGAACCATCTCAGGACAAAGTCATGACGACGGGCAGGAAAACCGGCGAACTGCGCAATCCTGGCGATCCCGACCGCCGCGAGATCGTCGAACGCATCGTCAGGGTCGATCAAGCCGGCGAGTTCGGCGCGGTGCGGATCTACGAGGGCCAGCTCGCGGCGCTGCGCTGGACCGGCCGCGGTAAGAGCGAGACCGGCCGGAAGATTGAGGCGATGGCACGCGCCGAGCGGCTGCATCACCAGGAATTCAACCGCCTGATCGCCGCTCGCCGCGTGCGGCCGACCCTGCTGTCGCCGCTGTGGAGCGTTGCGGGCTTCGCGCTCGGTGCGGCCACCGCGCTGATGGGCGACAAGGCCGCGATGGCCTGCACCGTGGCGGTCGAGGAGACGATCGACGAGCACTATGCGAGCCAGGCGGAGCAGTTGGGCGACGATGAGGGCGAGCTGCGCACGACGGTCGAGAAGTTCCGCGCCGACGAACTCGAGCATCGCGACGAGGCGCTGGCCTCCGGCGCCGAACAGGCCCCCGCCTATCCGGCGCTGACGGCCGCGATCAAGGCGGGCTCGAAGCTCGCGATCTGGCTTTCGACACGGATCTAGAGTTTTCCGGGGCCGCGGGCCTCCAGGCCCACTCGTGATCCTGATGCGGAGCTGGAGCTCCGCGGTCCGACAGGACTAGGACTGCTCCAGTTCCGAATCCCAATACAGGAAGTCGCGCCAGCTCTCGTGCAGGTAGCCGGGCGGGAAGGCGCGGCCGTTCTCCTGCAGCTCGGTCGTGGTCGGCTCGTCCGGCATGCGCTGCAGCATCATGCCGCTCTCGCGCAGCAGGCGGTTGCCTTTCAGCAGGTTGCACGGACTGCAGGCGGTGACGACGTTGCTCCAGCTGGTGCGACCGCCGCGCGACTTCGGGACGACGTGGTCGAAGGTCAGTTCGCTGGTCGCGAAGCCCTGGCCGCAATACTGGCAGTGGAAGTGATCGCGCAGGAAGACGTTGAACCGGGTGAAGGCCGGACGCCGCGCCGCCGGCACGTACTCCTTGAGCGCGATGACGCTCGGCAGCCGCATCTCGAAGCTCGGGCTGTGGATCGTGCGCTCGTATTCGGAGATGACGCTGACGCGATCGAGAAACACCGCCTTGACG
>CAWUOG010000487.1:0-2684 GCA_963923875.1 uncultured Alphaproteobacteria bacterium | reverse complement strand
CATGTTGTCGTAGTCCGGCACCAGGCGCCAATCGGTGAAGTTGCCGCCGTTGCACTGCGCGCCGCACTCGATGATGTGGCCGCAGAGCGTGCCGGCCGCCAGCCGGTCGAGATCGTCCATGCTCCAGTCGAAGGCATGGATCAGGCAGCCCAGCGTGACCGCGGAGTCGACGCAGCGGCCGGTGATCACCACGTCGGCGCCCTCGCTCAGGGCGCGGGCGATCGGGAAGCCGCCGAGATAGGCGTTCATCGAGGCAACCCGGGCCGGCAGCTCCGCGCCGGTATCCATCTCCCTGATGCCGAGCTTGCGCAGCTCTTCGATGCGCGGCTGCAGATCGTCGCCCAGCACCACCGCGACCTTGAGCTTCACGCCGGCTGCCTCGCAGGCCTTCAGCACGGCGTCGCGGCAGGCCAGCGGATTGACGCCGCCGGCATTGGTCACGACCTTGATCTTCTTCCCGGCGATCTCGCGGGCGAGCGGCGCCATGACCGCCGTCACGAAATCCGTCGCGTAACCCGCCTGCGGATTCCGGAGCTTCTGCGCCGCCATGATCGACATGGTGACCTCGGCCAGGTAGTCGCTGACCAGGTAGTCGACATTGCCGTGGCGCACGAGTTGCGGAGCGGCCGTCTCGGTGTCGCCCCAGAAGCCCGAATGGCAGCCGATGCGAACGGTCTTGCTCACGACGCACCCTTCTTCTTGCGATTGACGAACGCGGTCATGCGCTCGATGTGCTCGCCCTCGCCCACCGATTCGGCGAAGGCGTCGATGCCGGCCTGCACCGCCTCGTCGAGCGGCAGCCGCTCCCAGCGCCGCATCAGCCGCTTCTGCGCGCGCACCGACTTCGGGGTCCCCTCGACGATGTTGTCGACGCAGTGCTTCACCGCGTCGCCGAGCTTGGCCGCGGGCACGACCTTCTCGACCATGCCCCAGCGCTCGCCGGTCGCGGCGTCGATGTTCTCGGCGGTCAGCACCATCCACGACGTGCG
Source organism: uncultured Alphaproteobacteria bacterium (assembly GCA_963923875.1). GTDB lineage: Bacteria > Pseudomonadota > Alphaproteobacteria > Reyranellales > Reyranellaceae > Reyranella. The sequence goes on along the minus strand of CAWUOG010000487.1, from coordinate 1,695 downwards.
GCCCCAGCCGATCAGGCGCGGCAGAAGGGCCGCCTCGACCACCGACGGCACGCCGACCTTGACCTCCGGCATGCCGAAGAAGGCATTGTCGGCGGCGATGCGCAGGTCGCAGGCGGCGGCGATCTCGAGGCCCGCGCCCAGGGTGTAGCCCTCGAGCCGGCAGACCACCGGCACCGGACAGTCCCGAATCGCCTGGCACAGCCGATGGATCATGGTGATGAAGCGGCGGCCGTCGTCGGGCTTCTTCATGCCGGCCATGTGATTGATGTCGGCGCCGCCGATGAAGGCGCGTCCGCCCGCGCCCGAAAACACCACGCAGCGCAGATCGTCCTCGCGCGAGAGCGCCATGAAGGCCTCGGTGAGGTCGAGCAGGCCCGGCGGGCCGACGACATTCAGCCGCCGCGAATTGTCGTAGACGACATGGGCGATGTTTCCGGAGGGGCGCTTCTCCCAGGAGATGTCGACCTTGTGGATGTTGTCCGTCATGACGTTTCGCCCCTCAATTCCGGGCCCGGGCCTTTGTCGGCGGGCCGTTTTCTTCTATTACACCATCAATGCCCGATTCCATCGATCTCGGCCGCTACAAGGTCTTCGTGCCGCCCGATCCGTTCGAGGATCACACCGGCCCCTTCTATTTCCGCATCGAGGGCGACGCCCGGCAAGCCGGCGCCGTGCATTGTGTCCTGCCGACCGAAGCCCGCCACGCGAACTATGCCGGCGGCGTCCATGGCGGCGCGATCCTGACCTTCGCCGACTACGCGCTCTGCATCGTCGCCGGCCGCGCGGCCGACGGCGGCACCAACACCTCGTTCGCGCTGACGGTGAGCATTGCCGTCGAATTCCTCTCGGCCGGCAAGATCGGCATTCCGCTGGAGGCCGACGGCGAACCGACCCAGGTCACGGGGCGCCTCGCCTTCGCGCGCGGCCGTATCACCCAGCAGGGCAAGGTCGTGGCGCTGTGGTCGGGCGTCTGCCGCCACGTGCCGCGCGCCAAGGCGATGGAGCGCAAGGCCGCCGCGGCACCGGCGCGCGTCGAGCTGCCGCCGCAGAGCGTGCCTTCCGGCTTCGACCTGCTCAGCACGGCCAGCGTCTACTCGCGCCACATCGGCCCCTCCTATGCGCGCAAGGAAGTGGATGGGGCGACCCTGATCCAGCCGACCCTGCCGCACATGTGCAATTCGGGCGGCGCGCTGCATGGCGGCTACATGATGAGCTTTGCCGACTCCGCTCTGACCCGCGCCGCCGGCCTCGTCACCGGCATGGCGCCGTCGACGATCTCCTTCGCCGCCGAATTTCTGTCGGCCGGCACCCCGACAGCGCCACTGGTCACGCGCGTGGAAGTGCCGCGCCATGGCAAGACGCTCGCCTTCCTGCGCGGCCTGCTCGAGCAGGACGGGCGGAAGCTGCTGTCCTATTCGGCGACGATCCTGCTGAGACCGAAAGGCTAGACCGGGATAAGCGAAGTTTGTTCCCATCCTTCGGGGCGCCCACCTTCGATGCGCTCCTCGGGACGAGCGGAAATTGAACTGCCGCCGACTCAGCCCGAGGCGCGGACCTGATCTGCAACGCGCTGGACCTCGCTGGCGAACAGCTGGTGCAGGCGGCGTACACCGGAGAGGTCCTTGGCCTTGGCGGCCTTCTCGACCGTCTCGGCAATGGTGCGCAGCGACGCCGCGCCGATCATGCCCGAGGCAC
>CAWUOG010000486.1:0-2685 GCA_963923875.1 uncultured Alphaproteobacteria bacterium | reverse complement strand
CTCTCGAACGACATCGGAGGGGGCGGATCGTAGGTGTGGCTGCACGCCGGGATCAGCGGCAGCAACACGACGGAGAGGCGCTTCACGTCAGGATCCTCGTGTCCATCCCGATGGTCGGCGTCACTTCGGCATCGGCACGATGCGCAGGTACGGCTTCGGCGCCTTCCAGCCGTTCGGGTACTTGGCCTTGGCGGCCTCGTCGCTGACCGCCGGGACGATGATCACGTCCTCGCCCTTCTTCCAGTTCACCGGCGTGGCGACCTGGTGCTTGGCGGTGAGCTGGCAGCTTTCGAGCAGGCGCAGGACCTCGTCGAAGTTGCGGCCGGTGCTCATCGGATAGGTGAGCATCGCCTTGATCTTCTTGTCGGGGCCGATGATGAACACCGAACGCACCGTGGCGTTGTCGGCGGCCGTGCGGCCTTCGCTGGTCGTGCCGGCGCCCTCGGGCAGCATGTCGTAGGCGGTCGCGACCTTGAGCTCGGGATCGCCGATCATCGGGTAGGTGACCTTGTGGCCCTGGGTCTCCTCGATGTCCTTCGCCCACTTGTCGTGGTTGCCGACCGGATCGACCGACAGGCCGATGATCTTGGTGTTCAGCGCGTCGAACTTCGGCTTGAGGCCCGCCATGTAGCCGAGCTCGGTCGTGCAGACCGGGGTGAAATCCTTCGGATGCGAGAACAGGATCGCCCAGCCGTCGCCGATCCACTTGTGGAACTCGATCTTGCCCTGTGTGGTGTCGGCCGTGAAATCCGGCGCGGTCGAATTGATGCGAAGCGTCATACGATCCTCTCTGTGACTTTCAGCGGGCGTAACTCAGACTTTTGCGCGCTCGGGGTCAAGCCTTGGCAGGAATCCAGCTCATGAGACCGATTCCACCATCGACTTCTACCGTCGTACCCACCACGTAACGACCAAATCTTTCCGACAGGAGGGCGACGGCGACCTGGGCGATGTCGTCCGGCGTGCCGGCGCGGCCGAGCGGGATCTGCGCGACGAGCTCGCCGAGATTGCCGGCGACGAAACCGCCGCCGGGGATCGCGCCGGGAGCGATTGCATTCACCCTGATTCCGTCCGGCGCGAGCGTGCGGGCAAGTTCCTTCATCACCATGGTCATGCCCGCCTTCGACGCGCTGTAGTGCGGCAGGTTGCGCGGCGTCTCGCGGTGCTGCGAGGTGATCAGGAGGATACGGCCCTTGATCCCGTTGTCGCGCATGTGCCGGCCGGCCTCGCGGGCGAGGAAGAAGCCGGAGCGCAGGTTGATGTCGGTCATGGCGTCCCAGGTCTCCTCCGTGACCGAGAGCGGCGTGTCGGTCTCGAGGCGGCGCGGGCTGGCGGCGTGGACGAACAGCGAGATCGTGCCGAGTTTCTTCACCGCGCCGTCGAGCAGCTTCCTCCAGCCGTCGCGCTGGCCGAGATCGGCGGCGAGGAAATCGATGCCGTCCTCCGCCGGCGGCGGCTTGATGTCGCTGCCCAGGACGAGGGCGCCTTCCTCTCTGAGGGCCTTGGCGATGCCGCGGCCGATTCCTCCGCCGCATCCGGTGATCAGGGCGCGTTCGCCCGCAAGAAGTTTCGTGCTCATGGCCGGCATGGTAGCAGGGCGGCGCGATGGCGAAAGACAAGACACGGCTGGACGTGGCGCTGGTGGAACGCGGCCTTGCCGAGACGCGGGCGGCGGCGCAGCGGCTGGTCATGGCCGGACTGGTGTTCTCGGGCGAGAAACGCCTCGACAAGGCGGGGCTGGGGGTCGGCGCCGACACGGCGCTGGAAGTGCGCGGCCAGCCGCATCCCTATGTCTCGCGTGGCGGGCTGAAACTCGAGCGGGCGCTGGAAGTTTTCGGAATTCCCGTGGCCGGGCGAATAGCACTCGATGTCGGCTCGTCGACCGGCGGCTTCACCGACTGCCTGCTGCAGCAGGGGGCGGCCAAAGTCTATGCCGTCGATGTCGGTACCAACCAGCTCGCCTGGAAGCTGCGCCAGGATCCGCGCGTGGTGTCGATGGAGAAGACCAACATCCGCGACGTGACCGCCGCGCAGATCCCCGAGCCGGTCGACCTGATCGTGTGCGACGCCTCCTTCATCGGCCTGCGCACGGCCTTGCCGGCGGCGCTGGCGCTGGCCGCGCCCGGCGCGCACCTGGCGGCTCTGATCAAGCCGCAGTTCGAGGTCGGGAAGGGCCGGGTCGGCAAGGGCGGCATCGTGCGCGAGCCCGAGCTGCATAAAGAAGTGTGCGACACGATCGCGGCCTGGCTCGCCGAACAGCCGGGCTGGACGATGCTGGGCATCACCGAGAGCCCGATCACCGGCGCCGAGGGCAACAAGGAATTCCTGATCGGCGGCGTGCGCTCATAGTCCTCTTCCCCATTCATATGGGGAAGTGTCGCCGTCTTACGGCGACGAAGGGGTCATGAACGACGGAACAAGAATCGCAGCGGCAGGCTTATGACCCCTCCGCCGGCCTGAGAGGCCGGCACCTCCCCATGTGAATGGGGAGGAACATGACCTCTTCCCCATTCAGATGGGGAAGTGTCGCCGTCTTACGGCGACGAAGGGGTCATGTCCTCTCCGCCCGCGCAGACCTGGACATCTCCCCATTTGAATGGGGAGGATCGTGACTTCTTCCCCATTCAGACGGGGAAGTGTCGCCGTCTTACGGCGACGAAGGGGTCATGTACGGCTACGCCAGAT
>CAWUOG010000485.1:0-2686 GCA_963923875.1 uncultured Alphaproteobacteria bacterium | reverse complement strand
CCCCGGGCTTCCTCGACGAACTGCGCGCGCGCGTCAGCCTGTCCGACATTGTCGGCCGCAAGGTGTCGCTGAAGCGCCGTTCGGGCTCGGAATACGCCGGCCTCTGCCCGTTCCACAACGAGAAGACCCCGTCCTTCACGGTCAACGACAAGAAGGGCTTCTTCCACTGCTTCGGCTGCGGCGAGCACGGCGACGCGATCGGCTTCGTGATGAAGACCGAAGGACTGGGCTTCCCGGATGCCGTCGAGAAGCTCGCCCGCGAGGCCAATCTGCCGGTACCGCGTGCCACGCCACAGGAGCGGGAGCGCGCCGAGCGCGCCTCTACCCTGCAGCAGGTCGTCGAGATGGCGGCCAACTGGTTCCAGAAACAGCTGCGCCTGCCGGTCGGCCGGCAGGGTCTCGACTATCTGCGCGGCCGCGGCCTGTCCGACGCCACGCTGGACGATTTCCGGCTGGGCTTCGCGCCCGACAGCCGCGACGGGCTGCTGGCGGCGCTGAAGCGAGAGGGCGTGCCGGTCGACAAGATCGTCGAAGCGGGACTGGCCATCCAGCCCGAGGAGCGCGGGCGAGACGCCTACGATCGCTTCCGTGGCCGGGTGATGTTCACCATCAACGACCGGCGCGGGCGCGCCATCGCCTTCGGCGGCCGGGTGATGGGCCAGGGTGAACCCAAGTACCTCAACTCGCCCGAGACGCCGCTCTTCCACAAGGGCGCCAATCTCTACTGCCTCGATCGTGCGCGCGTGGCGGCGACCAAGGACCAGCCGGTGATCGTGGCCGAGGGCTACATGGACGTGATCGCCCTGCACGGGGCGGGCTTCACCGGCGCGGTGGCGCCGCTTGGCACAGCTTTGACCGAAGGACAGCTCGCGGAACTGTGGAAGCTCGCCGATGAGCCTTATCTCTGTTTCGATGGCGACAATGCTGGCCGCCGCGCAGCCCAGCGCGCCGCCGAGCGTGCCCTGCCGCTGCTGCGTGCCGGCAAGAGCCTCAGGTTCCTGGCCCTTCCCGGCGGTGAGGATCCCGACAGCCTGATCCGCGCACGCGGACGCGAGGCGATCGAGAGCGTGCTGAAGCTCGCCCGCCCATTGTCAGACATGGTTTGGGACCTCGAAACCGACGGCAAGCCCGGCGACACGCCAGAGCGCCGCGCCAGCATCCGGCGCGGCCTGATGCAGCGCGCCGACGAGATCGCCGATCCCGACGTGCGCGGCTTCTACCGCACCGAATTCCGCGAACGGCTCGACAAGCTGTATGGCGGCCAACGCAAGCCATGGGTGCCCGGCGGCAACTTCGGGGCGCGCCGGCCGGTGCCGGGCCGGTTCGGCGACCGACCCGCGCCCTTCGCCGCCGGGATGGCCGCGCGGCGGGCGGATGCAGCCCTCGAATCCTCACCCGAGGCGCGCGCCTTGCTCGGCGCCCTGATCGAGCGGCCGGCAATGCTGCACGTTCTGGCCGAGGAGCTGGCCCACCTTTCTATCCCCGACGGCGACCTCGACCGGCTGCGCTCGGCCCTGCTCGACGCCCTGGCTCTGCTGCCCTCGGGCGTCGATCCCGCTGCCGAAGAAGCCGTCGGAGGCGATACCCCCCTTGAAGAGCGGCTGATCCTGGAACATCTCCAGCGCTGTGGACTGGGCGGGCTGGCAGCCGCCGCCCGGGACAAGGCACTACGGGTGTTCCGAGACGATCCGCGTGACCCCGACGGCTGGATCAGCCAGTGGCGGCATGCCGCCAGCGAGCTCGGCCGGCGCCTCGCGGGGCCTGAGGAACTGAAACAGGCGGAGGCCGCCCTGGCGGAGAACCCGAGCCAGGAGAATTGGGAGAATTTGCAGGCCATCCTGACCCGGATGCGGCGCGAGCGCCTTGATTCAGGTACCGGGCACACCTGAACGTCGGCAAAAGCCGCGGCCGGCCCTATCGCCGCTTGAACTTGGTGCCCATATAGTAGAAGGGTATGTTCAGCGGGCCGCCCTCCCGCCACACCCTTCTCGCAGCCACCCAAACGGCCAACTGGCCGTTGGAACCGTATTGTCGCACTCCATAGGAACCCAATGGCGACCAAGACCGCGACCGTAGCCCAGCCCGAGACCCCGGAAGCCCGCGACGAGGGTCCCGATGCCCCCCTGCTCGATACCCTCGGCGCCGAGCTCAAGAAGCTCGTCCAGAAAGGCAAGGAGCGGGGCTATGTCACTTACGATGAACTGAATGCCGCCCTGCCCCCCGACGAAGTGTCCTCCGAGCAGATCGAGGACACGATGGCGATGCTGTCGGAAGCCGGTGTCAACGTAGTCGAGGCCGAGGAGCAGGAAGAGACGCCCGCCGCCAATCCCGCCGAGCCCGCCAAGACGGCGGTGGTCGCGGCCGAGGCGACCGGAGAGGATGAGGAACTGGGCCGCACCGACGACCCGGTGCGCATGTATCTGCGCGAGATGGGCTCGGTCGAACTGCTGTCCCGCGAAGGCGAGATCGAGATCGCCAAACGCATCGAGGCCGGCCAGGACAAGATGATTGGCGGCATCTGCGAAAGCCCGATGACGATTACCGCCCTGCTGATGTGGCGCGACGCGATCAACGAGAGCCGCATGCTGTTGCGCGACGTGATCGACCTCGAGGCGACGCAGGGCGGCGCCCCGGGCGAGGGCAAGTCGGCTGCCGAGCCGCCGCCGGTGCCGGCGCCGCGGCCCGC
>CAWUOG010000484.1:0-2686 GCA_963923875.1 uncultured Alphaproteobacteria bacterium | reverse complement strand
CTACTTCACCGAGTCGAGCGTCGGCAGGCGATAGCGGTCCTGCGGGTCGTCCCAGCCCTTGAAGTTGGGCTTGCGCTTCTCGGCGAAGGCGGCGCGCGATTCCATCAGGTCGCTCTTGGCGCCATGGTCGTGCAGGGCGTCGGCGAGTTTCTCCTGCTGCGCGGTCGGCGCGGGCCGCATCTGGCGCATCATGTGCACGGTGTTGACCCGGCTGGCCGGCGGCAGGGTGAGCAGGTGCTCGGCCATCGACATCGCCTCGGCCATCAGTCTGTCGGCCGGGACCAGGCGGTTGATGAAGCCGATCTCGTAGAAGCGCTGCGCGGTGAAGCGGAAGCCCAGCGCCATCTCCATCGCGATCGGATAGGGCAGGTTGGCGACATGGCCGTGATTGTAGCCGCCGAGCAGCCAGCGCTTGGCCTCGGAGACCTCGAACACCGCCTCCGGCACGGCGACGCGCAGGTCGGTCGCCTCGACCAGCATGAAGCCGCCGCCCATGGCGAAGCCGTTGACCGCGGCGATCACCGGTTTCTCGAGCTTGCCGGCCCGGAAGGGATCTTCCTTGGCGAGCTTCGTGCCGCCGGGCGTGCCGGTCTGCAGGGTCTCCTTCATGTCCTCGCCGGCGCAGAAGCCGCGGCCGGTGCCGGTGAAGATCGCGACTTCGAGCTCCTTGGAATGCCGGAAGTCGGTCCAGACATCGGCCAGCATGGCGCGCATCTCGGTGTTGAGCGCATTCAGCCGCTCCGGCCGGTTCATGCGCACCACCAGGATCTGCCCGTGACGTTCGGTTTCGACGACGGCCATTGCAAACTCCCCTGAAGTCAGGAGCGCACGCTGCCCAAGCAGGCGTGCGATGGCAACAGGCCGGTTTCGCGCGTATATCGACGACGTGAGATTGCAATGACCGCCAGAACCGTCCGCCTCTACATCGACTACAAGAGCCCCTACGCCTATCTGGCCAAGGAGCCCGCCTACGCCCTGGCGCGCGACACCGGCGTCGAGATCGACTGGCTGCCCTATGTGCTGGACATCCCGGCGTATCTCGGCAGCGCCAGGGTCGACGGCGACGGCAAGGTGCTGGAGCAGAACCGCAATGCCCACCAGTGGCGGCGGGTGAAGTACAGCTACATGGACGTGCGCCGCGAAGCCAATCGGGTCGGCCTGACCATTCGCGGCACGCAGAAGATCTGGGAGTCGTCGCTGGCCGGGATCGGATTGCTTTATGCCAAGCGTGCCGGCGTCTTCCGCGCCTACAACGACGAGGTGTTCGAGCGCTTCTGGAAGCGCGACCTCGACATCGAGAACCCGGCGGTCCTGGGTGACGTGCTGAAGCGGGCGGGTGCCGATATCGCGGGCTGGCCGGGCTACGCCGCGGGCGAGGGCCGGCAGGCGCTCAAGGCGGTGCAGGACGACGCCGAGGCCAGGGGCGTGTTCGGCGTGCCAAGCATTCTCTTTCCCGATGGCGATCTCTACTGGGGCCGCGAGCATTTTCCGCGGGTCGCCGAGTTGCTCACCGCTTGAGCCGGATGGCAAAGTTGTCGGTATGAAGGTTGGCGTATGAAGATTTGCATCATCGGGGCCGGCGCGATCGGCGGCATGATCGGCGCGCGGCTCGCGGCCAACACCGGGGCCGAGGTGAGCGCGCTCGCGCGCGGCGAGACGCTGAAGGCACTGAACGCCCATGGCTGGCGGTTGAAGCAGGGCGATGCGTCGGTGACCGGTCCGGCCAGGGCCTCGGCCAGAGCGGGCGATCTCGGTCCGCAGGATCTGGTCGTCATTGCGGTCAAGGCGCCGGCGATGCCGGAGATTGCCGCGTCGATCGGCCCGCTGCTGAAGCCCGATACGATCGTGCTGCCGGCGATGAACGGCGTGCCGTGGTGGTTCTCCCACGGCATCGCGGGACTGGGCGACGCGCCGCTGCAGAGCGTCGATCCGGGCGGTGCGATCGACAGGGCGATTCCGCTGAAGCACGTGCTCGGCTGCGTCGTGCATCTCAGTGCCGCGACCACCGAGCCCGGCCTGGTGCAGCATCGCGGCGGCAACGGCCTGATCATCGGCGAGCCCGACGGCTCGAGTTCGCCCCGGCTGAAGCGCGTGCACGATCTCCTGAGCGAGGCGGGCTTCGAGACCACCTCGTCGCCCCGCATCCGTCACGACATCTGGTACAAGCTCTGGGGCAACATGACGATGAACCCGGTGTCGGCGATCACCGGCGCCACCGGCGACCGCATGCTCGACGACGATCTGGTGCGCAATTTCTGCTCGGCCGCGATGGTCGAGGCGGCCGCGATCGGCGCGAAGATCGGCTGCGTCATCGATCAGGATCCGGAGGCGCGGCACGATCTCACGCGCAAGCTCGGCGCCTTCAAGACCTCGATGCTGGTCGACGCAGAGCGCGGCCGGCCGATCGAGCTCGACGCGCTGGTGACGTCGGTGCACGAACTCGGCAAGCGCACCGGCGTGCCGACGCCCTATATCGACGCCCTGCTCGGTCTCACGCGCCTGTTCGCACAGACCCACAAGCTGCTGCCGGCCTGATCCGGCCGCCGCTTTCGGCGGCGATCACTCGATGGTTTCGTCGGCGCTCGACGCCAGGCTCGGCGCGATCTGCAATCCGAGGGCGCGTGCGGTCCGGAGATTGATCACGGTCTCGAAGCGGGTCGCGGTCTGGACCGGCAGGTCGGCCGGG
>CAWUOG010000483.1:0-2689 GCA_963923875.1 uncultured Alphaproteobacteria bacterium | reverse complement strand
TCGGCGAGCGGCAGGTAGCGGAACGCCAGCACGAAGATCGCGCCTTCGACGACGGCAACCAGGGACCGAACGATCTGCAGGACCGGGCGCGTGCTGGTGAAGGCGGTGCGCAGGCCCTGCCGGCGCACTACGAACCAGGCGAACAGGAAGAACAGCCACGACCGGATCCACATCATCTGCGTCACCGCATAGTCGGCGACCAGCCACTTGCTGATCGCGTCCATGCCGGCGAAGCACAGCATCGCGAACATGGTGAGCAGGGCGCCCAGTGCGTTGTTGGGCGCCGCGTTCTGCGGCCGGCCGCCTTCGGGGCGCTCAGCCATCGATCGTCTCGCCGAACAGCAGCTTCCACGCGGCCTTGTAGGCCACGATCTCGCGCGCTCCGGGCGACAACCGGTCGAGGAAGCGGCGCAGGCCGGCGGTCCATTGCTCGAGATGGCTCGACGTCTGCCGGTCGCCGCCGATGTCGAGCGCTGCCAGGAAGCGCCACGGCATGTCCTCGATCAGCGCCTTCCAGTCGGCGCCGATGTCGCCATCGTCGGTCCAGACCCGGCCGTGCCGCTCGCGGCTCGTCGGGTAGATCGAGTTGGGCCCGCCGAAGGCCGTGTCGACATGGAGGTTCGGATGGCGCGTCAGCAGATCGCGCAGGTAGGCGGCGTTGTAGCTCTTCGCCTGCGAGGCCCAGCGGATCTGCGCGAGATGGCACCAGATCACCTTGGCGGCGGGGTACCGGGACAGCATCGTGTCGAGCGGCGGCAGGAGCGCATCCTCGATCTCGTAGTGGATCTGGAACGGGATGCCGGTCCGCGCCGCGAAGGCGAACAGGCGGTGTCCCTGCGGGCCGTCGATCGGGATCTTCACGTCTCGCCAGGTCTCCTGGCGCTCGACCTGGCGCGGCGAGGGATAGTGGCGGAACTCGAATTCGCCCATCAGCGGATAACGGTCCTCGACGATGTGGCGCTCGTTGTCGTCCAGGAAGCGATCGGGACTGCGCGTCCAGGCCGGGTGATTGCCGCCATTGCCGACCGGCAGGAAACGGTCGGGATGGGCCGCGATCAGTCGGAAGCTGTCGTCGCTCCAGCGTTGGCCCTTGTCGACCAGATCGCCCGGCTGGTCGGCCGACAGTGCCATCACGGCAATTCCCTCTTTGTCCATGGCGGTCGCGAAGGCCGGCAGGTCGAGTCGGGTCGGGTTGTAGGAACTCTCGATGTCGAAGATCGGCAACCGGCCGCCGGCGCGGATCGCGGCGATCCGCTTGAGGTAACCGGGCTTCAGGGTGGCAATATCGAACGCCCGCTCGCCGGCCGATGCCGCGCTGCCGGCGACCGTCGCCGCCAGTCCGCCAATCGCCGCCCCAAGGGCCATCCCGAGACCGTGCCGCCGCAGAATTGCGCCTACTCCAGCGTCATGTTCATTCGCGCGCGATCCTATGACGGCAGCCATGCGCTGACCAGCGATTGACCGGCGGGAACGGGCGCGTACGCTTGTCTGAAAGAAGTTTGGAGGAATGCATGGCATTCGACCTGATCGTGAAGAACGGCATGATCGTCGATGGCTCGGGCCTGCCGCGTTTTCGCGGCGACGTCGGCGTCAAGGACGGGAAGATCGCCGAGATTGGCCGTCTCGACGGCGTCGCTGCGAAGGAGACGCTCGACGCCGAGGGCCATGTCGTCTCGCCGGGCTTCGTCGACGGTCACACCCACATGGACGCCCAGATCTTCTGGGACCCGATCGGCACCTCGTCCTGCTACCAGGGCGTGACCAGCGTCGTGATGGGCAATTGCGGCTTTACGCTCGCACCCTGCCGCGAGGCCGAGGCCGACCTGGTGTTCCGCAATCTCGAGCGCGCCGAGGACATCAGCCGGGCCGCCATGCTGGCCGGTATCAAGTGGCGCTGGGAGACCTTCCCGCAGCTGCTCGACGTGATTGACACACTGCCCAAGGGCATCAACTACGCCGGCTATATCGGCCACTGCGCGCTGCGCACCTACGTGATGGGCCAGCGTGCCTTCACCGACGCCGCGACCGACGACGACCTCAAGGCGATGGTGCATCACACAAGGCAGGCGATCGCCGCAGGCGCGCACGGCTTTTCGACGACGCGCTCGGTCAACCACCAGACGTCGGACGACAAGCCTGTCGCCAGCCGTCTCGCGACGTGGGCTGAATTCGAGACCCTGGTGAAGTCGATGGGCGGCGGCATGGTCGAGGTCGCTGGCGAGCCGACCGGCGTGGTCAGCGACAAGGCTCGCGTCTATTACGAAGGCCTCTCCCGGCTGGCGATCGAGTCGGGCCGGCCGATCACCTTCGGCCTGTTCAACCGCCGCACCAATCCGGGTGGATGGCGGTCGACTTTCGATATCATCGAACGCACCGCGCAGCAGGGCGGCCGCATGTTCGCCCAGGTGCACAGCCGGGCGCTGAACGTGCTGCTGTCGTTCGAGACGCACACACCGTTCGACAAGTGGGAGGTGTGGCGCGACATGCGCAAGCTGCCGCTCGCCGAACAGAAACAGTGGCTGCTCGACGCCGACAAGCGCCGCCGGCTGGTCGAAGTCGCCTCGCGGCCCTACGACGGCCCGGTGGTGCGCGGCACCGAGGCGCGCCCGCCGGAGTGGGACTTCATCTACGCCATGACCGACATGCGGGGACCGTACAAGTCGATGGCGGAGCTGGCGCGGCAGAAGAA
>CAWUOG010000482.1:0-2713 GCA_963923875.1 uncultured Alphaproteobacteria bacterium | reverse complement strand
GTCTTACTCGGCCGCCGTCTTACTCGGCCGCAGTCTTACTCGGCCGCCTGGGCGCGCGTCGAGAGCTTGGCCAGCTCCTCGGCGATCTGCACGGCGTTCCAGGCGGCTCCCTTCAGGAGCTGGTCGCCGGCGACCCACATCACCAGCCCGTTCGGGTTGGAGAGGTCCTTGCGGATGCGGCCGACATGGACGTCGAGATCGCCCGAAGCCTCGAGCGGCATCGGGAAATGGTTGGCGGCGGCATCGTCGACCACCTTCACGCCCGGCGCCTTCTCGAGGATCTTCTTCGCCTCGGCGGGCGACAGCGGCCTCTCGAGTTCGAGCGTGATCGCCTCGGAATGCGCGCGCAGCACCGGCACGCGGATGCAGGTCGGCTGGATCGGCAGGTCGGGCGAGTGGAACATCTTGCGCGTCTCTTCGACGACCTTGTTCTCTTCCTCGTTGTAGCCGTTCTCGGCCACCTTGGTGTTGTGCGAGAAGACGTTGAAGGCGATCTGGTGCGGGAACACCTTCTTCGTCACCGGCTTGCCGGCGGCAATCTCGCCGACCTGGTCCTCGAGCTCGGCCATCGCGGCCGCGCCCGCACCCGACGCCGACTGATAGGTCGACACGATGATGCGCTTCACGCCGGCCGCCTGATGGATCGGCCACACCGCTACCGACAGGATCGCGGCCGTGCAGTTGGGATTGGCAACGACGCCGTTGTGGCGCGCGAGGTCGCCCGCATTCACTTCCGGCACGACCAGCGGCGTGTTGGGATCCATGCGGAACGCCGAGGAGTTGTCGATCACGACGCAGCCCGCCGCCTTGGCGGCCGGCACGAACTCGCGGCTGCGCGTGGCGCCGGCCGAGAAGAAGGCGATGTCGCAGCCCTTGAAGGCGTCGGCCTTCAGTTCCTCCACCTTGTGCGGCTTGCCTTTGAACTCGAGCGTCTTGCCGACCGAGCGGGCCGAGGCGAGGAGCTTGAGCGAAGCGACGGGGAAGTTCCGTCGCTCGAGGACGCGGAGGATTTCCACTCCGACCGCGCCGGTGGCGCCGACAATGGCGATGTTCTGGGGCTTCATGGTGGGGGACGTATACAGGAGGCCCCGACGGGCGGAAAGGCCCGGAAATTCGCCGAATCCCTCAAATTTCCTACGATTTGCCTATAGGGAAGGTCGGACTTGCCCCGACGTCGCCTCGGCCTGGCGCCGGCCAAATTTCGACGTGAGACGCCATCGTCTTGACGTGAGTCAACACGGCCTCCGGCGGTCCGGGCTATTCGGAATCACCAAGCCCGGCCGCCACGACCTTGGCACCTCTGGAGGATTCCTTGAGCACATCGACCGTACTGCCGAAGGCAAAGGCAGAGATCGAGGAGATCCATCGAGCCCCCCACTCGGTTCCGGCCGACGATCTCGTCGCCGCGGGCAAGCGCCTGCGTGATTCCGTTCCGCGCGCGAGCCAGGGTGTCTGGAAGCGGCCCAAGGACCGTCACGACCCGCTCGACCTGCTGAAGGCATCCGACGCCGGGCGGATGCCGGAGCTGCTTCCCATCCGCTATGGCCGGATGCTGCAATCGCCCTTCACCTTCTATCGCGGCGCCGCCAATGTCATGGCCGCGGACCTCGCGGGCACACCGTCGATGGGCACGCATGTTCAGGCCTGCGGCGACTGCCACCTGCTCAACTTCGGCGGCTTCGCCACGCCGGAACGCAACATCGTCTTCGACATCAACGATTTCGACGAAACCGCGCCGGCTCCCTGGGAGTGGGACGTCAAGCGCCTGGTGGCTTCATTCGTGCTGGCGGCCCGCTCCAACGGTCTGTCGGATTCCGCCGGCCGCGACGCGGCCGTGGCCTGCGCCCGCAGCTACCGCGAGCGGCTGCGTCAGGTGGCGGAAATGAGCCCGCTCGAAGCCTGGTACGCAAATATTTCCGCCGACGATTTCTACGAACTGATCAAGGATGCGGACATCCGCAAGCGCGTGCGGCGTCGCGTCGAGAAGGCAAAGGAAGACCGGGCCTCCGACATCGACTTCCCCAAGCTGGCGGAGATGGTTGGCGGACAGATGCAGATCAAGGATCAGCCGCCGCTGATCTTTCATCCCGAGTTCTCGCGCGAAGGAGACTTCAGGACGTTCCTAGACAGGGCGATGGCAGACTACCGCGAATCGCTTCAGGACGACCGGCGCGCCCTGCTCGACCGCTATCGCCTGGTCGACATCGCCATCAAGGTCGTGGGCATCGGCAGCGTCGGGCGCTACTGCACGATCGGCCTGTTCATGTCGTCGTCGAACCAGCCGCTGTTCCTGCAGTTCAAGCAGGCGGTTCCCTCCGTCCTCGAGGCCTACGCCGGCAAGAGCCAGTACAGGCATGCCGGCCAGCGCGTGGTGATGGGCCAGCGCCTGATGCAGTCGTCGTCGGACATCTTCCTCGGCTGGGTCACCGGGCGCGAAGGCCGCGAACTCTACGTGCGTCAGCTGCGCGACGCCAAGATCAAGCCTCTGGTCGAGACCTTCAATCGCGGCATGCTCGAGACCTACGCCGAGGCCTGCGGCTGGGCGCTGGCACGGGCACACGGCCGGGCGAGCCACCCGTGGCTGATCAGCGGATATATCGGCACCAGCGACGCCTTCGACGAGGCAATGGGCAGCTTCGCGGTCGCCTATGCCGACCAGGCCGAACGCGATCACGCCGCGTTGAAGGCCGCCGTGAGCGCCGGACGGATCCAG
>CAWUOG010000481.1:0-2714 GCA_963923875.1 uncultured Alphaproteobacteria bacterium | reverse complement strand
CCGCGCTCCAAAAACCGCAGCCAGTTGGCGTAATAGACGATGCCCGCGGCATCGGTGTCCTCGTAGTAGACCCTGAGCGGCAGCACATGGACGCCGTCCTCGATGCACCCTGACGTCGGGGCGGAAGTCGACGCGACGCTCACGTCTCGTCCGCCTGGCCACTCGATGCCAGCAGGTCGAGCTGCTGCTTCTGGCCTTTCGGAATCTGCAGCCCGAGGTGACGATAGCCGGTCTCCGAGAGGAGCCGGCCGCGCGGCGTGCGCATCAGCAGGCCGAGCTGCATCAGGTAGGGTTCGATCACATCCTCGATCACGTCACGCTGTTCGCTGAGCGCCGCCGCCAGGGTCTCCACGCCGACCGGCCCGCCACCGTAATTCTCGGCGATGCAGGCGAGATACTTCCGGTCCATGGCGTCGAGGCCGCGCGCGTCGACTTCCAGCCGCGTCAGCGCTGCGTCGGCTGCCTTGGCGTCGACGATCCTGTTTCCACCGACCGCAGCGAAGTCGCGGACCCGGCGCAACAGGCGGTTGGCGACCCGCGGCGTGCCGCGCGAACGCTTGGCGATTTCCGCGCTGCCGTCCTTGGCCATGTCCATCTTCAGCACACGCGCTGCGCGCTGCACGATCGTCTCGAGCTCGGCCGGTTCGTAGAAGATCATGCGCAGCGGAATGCCGAAACGCTCGCGCAGCGGACGGGTCATCAGGCCAGAGCGCGTCGTCGCCCCGATCAGGGTGAACGGCGGCAGTTCGATTCGCACCGAGCGGGCCGCAGGCCCCTCGCCGATCATCAGGTCGAGTTGAAAATCCTCCATCGCCGGATACAGGATCTCCTCGATCGCGGGATTGAGGCGATGGATCTCGTCGATGAACAGCACGTCGTGCGGCTGCAGGTTCGTGAGCTGCGCGGCGAGATCGCCCGCCTTCTGGATCACCGGGCCGGAGGTGGCGCGAAAGCCCACGCCCATCTCGCGCGCCACGATCTGCGCCAGCGTCGTCTTGCCGAGACCGGGCGGGCCGTGGAACAGCACGTGATCGAGCGCTTCCTTACGCGCCCTGGCCGCCGCGATGAAGATCTTGAGGTTCTCGCGAACCTGTTTCTGGCCAATGAACTCGTCGAGCGTCTGCGGACGCAGCGCCATTTCAGCGGCATCCTCCTCGGCGCGCTTGCCCGCGACCACGCGCTCCGGCGTGCCATTCGGCGCGGCGCTCATCGCGACAGCTCCTGCAGGGCAGCCCGGATCACCGCGTCGATCTTGGCGTCGGTGCCCAGCCGCTGCGTTGCCCGTGCGACGGCGCCGAAGGCCTCGACCCGTTTGTAACCAAGATTGACCAGCGCCGAGACCGCATCTTCGTTGACCGAGCCGGAGGGCGCCACCGGCACACCGGGCTGACCGACCGGCGCCGCCGGCGCGATACCGAAGGCCGCCGCCTTGTCCTTGAGCTCCGTCGCCAGCCGCGCCGCGAGCTTGGGACCGACGCCCGCCGGCCGGCTGAGCGTCGCGCGATCCTGCGCGGCGATCGCCCTCGCGATCTCGTCCGGAGCCAGGGTCGAGAGGATCGACAGCGCCACCCGGGCGCCGACGCCCTGCACCGTGGTGAGGATACGGAACCAGTCGCGTTCGGCGATCGCCAGGAAGCCATAGAGGGCGATCGCATCCTCACGCACGATGGTCTCGACCAGCAGCGTCGCCGGTCCGCCGATCACGAGGTCGCGCAAGGTGCGCGCCGAGGCTGCCACCAGGTAGCCCACGCCATTGACGTCGATCACCGCGCTATCGCCGTCGATCGACTCGACGATGCCCTTCAGCCGCGCGATCAAAGGGCGGCCTCGACGCGCCGGGCTGTGGCGCGGTGATGGGCATGGCAGATCGCGATTGCCAGCGCATCGGCGGCATCGGCCGTGGCGGTCACCCCGGGCAGCAGGCGGCCGACCATCATCGCGACCTGGCGCTTGTCGGCGTGCCCGGCGCCGACCACCGACTTCTTAACCAGATTGGCGGCATATTCGAATACCGGCAGACCGGCCCGTGCCGGTGCCAGCAGCACCACGCCCCGGGCCTGGCCGAGCTTCAAGGTCGAGGCGGGATTGACGTTCACGAATGTCTCCTCGACCGCCGCTTCCTCGGGCTTGTGCTCGGCGAGTGCCGCGAGCACCCCCTCGAACAGATTGTCGAGCCGGCTCGCCAGGCTGCCTTCGATGGGGACCTTGATCACGCCGTGCGCGACATGGCGCAGCCGGTTGCCGTTCACTTCGATCACGCCCCAGCCCGTCAGTCGCAGGCCTGGGTCGAAACCGATCAGTCGCATCTCGTTCAGGCCGCGAACTTGGCCAGGGCGTCGTCCGACACCTCGAAATTGGCGTAAACGTTCTGGACGTCGTCGTTGTCCTCGAGCGCGGCGATCAGGTCGATCAGGGTCTTCGTGGTTTCGCCCTCGACCGGCGTGGTGGTCTTGGGCCGCCACATCAGCTTGGCCGACACCGGCGCTCCCAGCGACTTCTCGAGCGCCTCGCGCACGGCGCTGAAACTGTCCTGCGAACTGTAGATCTCGTGCGCGGCCTCGTCCCCCTCGCCGCTCACGACGTCATCGGCGCCGGCCTCGATCGCCTTCTCCATGACCTCGTCGGCCGAGCCGACCTTCAGCGGATAGCGGAACTCGCCCATGTGATCGAACATGAAGGCGACCGAGTTGGTCTCGCCGAGGTTGCCGCCGAAC
>CAWUOG010000480.1:0-2717 GCA_963923875.1 uncultured Alphaproteobacteria bacterium | reverse complement strand
GTTGGATGGATCAGTTCAACCTGTCGCTCGATCCGGAAACGGCGGAGAAGTTCCATGACGAGACGCTGCCCAAGGATGCGCACAAGTCGGCGCACTTCTGCTCGATGTGCGGGCCGAAGTTTTGCTCGATGCGGATCACCCAGGATATCCGTGACTACGCCCAGAAGGGCATGAAGGAGATGAGCGACAGGTTCAAAGCCGGCGGCAGCCAGATCTACGTGCCGGACAAGGCGGCAGACTGACGGAGGCGTCCGGCGGCGCTGTTTGCGCGGTCGGGCACCATTTCTTGCCCTTCCTTGCGCCAATGGGGCCGCTGGGGGAGACTCCGGCGGCTTCCTGCGTATTACAGACGGCTGAATTGCTTCTGGGGGCGACTTATAGATGAAACGGCTTAGGACCCTACTAGGCATTGGGTTGGGCCTTGCCGTGGTTATCGGGGCGGGGTGGTACATCACCCAAAACAAGGCTCCGCCACCCGCCCGGCCGGGCGGCCGATTCGGCGCTGGCGGTCCGATTCCCGTGGGCACGGCCCAGGCCCAGAAGGGCGAGATTCCGATCGTCCTCAAGGCGCTCGGTACGGTGACGCCGCTCGCGACCGTCACGGTGAAGACCCAGATCACCGGCCAGCTGGTTCAGGTCGCGTTCACCGAAGGCCAAGTGGTCAAGAAGGGTGACCTCCTCGCCGTCGTCGACCCTCGCCCCTACGAGGTGGCGTTGCAGCAGGCGCAGGGCACGCTCGAGAAAGACCAGGCATTGCTGAAGAACGCTCAGATCGATCTGCAGCGCTACAAGACTCTTGTCGCGCAGGACTCGATCGCTCGTCAGCAGTACGACACGCAGGCGGCGTTGGTGCGTCAGTACGAGGCTGCACTGGTCACCGATCAGGCACTGGTCGATGCCGCCAAGCTCAACCTCGTTTACACGCGGATCATCGCGCCGACCGACGGACGTATCGGCCTGCGTCTGGTCGACCAGGGTAACTATGTCACGATGGGCGATGCCACCGGGATCTGCGTGATCACCCTGATGAAGCCCATGTCGGTGCTGTTTACCATTCCGGAAGACTCCCTGCCGCGGGTGCGCAAGCGCCTGCGCGAGGGAGCCGAGTTGCCGGTTGCCGCTCTCGACCGCACGCAGAAAAACGAACTCGGGCAAGGCAAGCTCTCGACCAACGACAACCAGATCGACATAACGACCGGTACGGTGAAACTGCGCGCTCTGTTCGACAATCCGGACGAAGCGCTGTTTCCCAACCAGTTCGTCAACGTGCGCCTGCTGGTCGACACGGTGAAGGACGCGACGGTCGTGCCGGTGGCGGCAATCCAGCGCGGTCCGGCCGGCATCTTCGTCTTTCGTGTGAAGCCCGACGAGACGGTCGAGATTCGCGTGGTCGAGACCGGCGAGACCGATGGCGAGAAGATCGCGATCGCCAAAGGCCTCGAGAACGGCGATGAGGTTGTGGTCGACGGTACCGACCGTCTGCGCGACGGCGCCAAGATCCGCCGGCCGAGTGCCAACGCGAGCGGCCGGCCCGTGGCGGCAGCACCGCCCGACGGCGCACGGCCGAGATCGCCGGGAAGCGGCAACGAGCGTGGGGGTGTCAACACGGGCAACGGGGAACGCCGCAGCGGGCCCCGTCCCGCGCAGACCAACCAGTAGCGCGGCACGCGCTGCATGAATCCGTCGCGTCTCTTCATCGAGCGCCCGGTCGGCACGTCGCTGCTGATGGTGGCGATCATGATGGTGGGCATGATCGCCTACCGCTTCCTGCCGCTGTCGGCCCTTCCCGAGGTCGACTACCCGACAATCCGCGTGCAGACGCTCTATCCTGGCGCCGGGCCGGAGGTGATGGCGTCGTCGATCACCGCGCCGCTCGAGCGTCAATTCGGCCAGATGCCCGGGCTCAACCAGATGACGTCGACCAGTTCGGCAGGCGCTTCGACGGTTACGCTGCAGTTCGACCTCAAGCTCGGCATCGACATTGCCGAACAGCAGGTCCAGGCCGCCATCAACGCTGCCGGCAACCTGTTGCCCGGCGACCTGCCCGCGCCACCGATCTACGCCAAGGTCAATCCGGCCGACGCGCCAATCATTACACTCGCCGTGACGTCGAACACTGAGCCGCTGACCAAGGTTTACGATCTGGTCGACACGCGGCTGGCGCAGAAGATTTCCCAGTTGGCCGGCGTCGGCCTGGTCACACTGGAAGGTGGCCAGAAGCCCGGCGTGCGCATCCGTGCCAATCCCACTGCCCTTGCTGCCTATGGCCTCAACATAGACGACCTGCGCACCACCATAACCAACGCCAACGTCAATACGCCCAAGGGCAATTTCGACGGTCCAACCCGCGCCTACACGATCAACGCCAACGATCAGATCACCGATCCGAAGCTGTTCCGCGACATCATCGTCGCTTATCGCAACGGTGCCCCGGTGAGGTTGTCGGATGTCGCCACCGTCGAGGATGCGCAGGAGAACAACCGGCTGGCGGCGTGGATGAACACTACCCCGGCAGTGATCGTCAATGTCCAGCGCCAGCCCGGCGCCAACGTCATTGCCGTGGTCGACAGCATCAAGGCACTGCTGCCCACGCTGCGTGACAACCTGCCGAGCTCTCTCGATGTCACCGTGCTGACCGATCGTACGCTCACCATCCGCGCCTCGGTGCACGACGTGCAGATCGAGCTCGGCTTCGCCGTGCTGCTGGTCGTCGTGGT
>CAWUOG010000479.1:0-2717 GCA_963923875.1 uncultured Alphaproteobacteria bacterium | reverse complement strand
CCCGACGTCATGGGTGCCTTCGGCATCGGCCAGGACAAGGCTCAGTGGATGTCGTCGGCCTACATGGCGACCATGACCGCAGGCATGTTGATGAATGCCTGGGTGACCGGCGTACTCGGCGAGCGCCGCACTTTCGTTGGTTCGTTGTTCTTTTTTTCGATCGGCGCGCTGCTCGGCGGTTCCGCTCCGACCGAGGACGCGCTGATCTTCGCCCGCATCCTGCAGGGCTTCAGCGCCGGCATCGCCCAGCCGCTGGTGATGGCCACGATCTTCACCGTCTTTCCCGCCGATCGCCGTGGCATGGCGATGGGCGTATTCGGGCTCGGCGTCGTTTTCGCGCCGGCGATCGGCCCGACCCTGGGCGGGCTGATGATCGAGTACTTCTCCTGGCGCTATGTCTTCTTCATCTCGCTGCCGTTCTGCGTCATTGCCGCAGCGCTGGGCATGCTTTTCATGCCGACCCGGCCGTTCCCAAAGGTGATCCCACCTTTCGACTGGCTGGGCTTTGGCCTGCTTTGCACGGCGCTGCTCGGGCTGATGACCGGCATCGCCGATGGCCAGCGCGAGGGCTGGACATCGGATACGATCGTCCTGCGCCTGACCGTCGGCATCTCGGCCAGCGTCGCCTTCATCTTTTGGGAACTCCACACGCCGCGCGCGTTGCTCGACGTGCGCATATTCTCCAATGTCGAGTTCTCGGCCACCGCCCTGATCGCTTTCATCTTCGGCGCCGGCATGATGGGCTCGACCTACGTGATCCCGGTTTTCGTGCAGACCATCATCGGCTTCACGCCGTTGCTGGCCGGCTTGATGATGATGCCGGCGGGCCTGATGCTCGCCTTCATCTTCCCGCTGGCTGGGCGGCTGTCGGACGCCATGCCGGCCTCGACCATGATCATCGCGGGCCTTCTTCTGTTCGCGCTGGGCTTCTGGTGGATGATCGGGGCCGACGTCGACACCACCTTCTGGACTCTGGTTGCCATGATCATGGTGTCGCGACTGGGTCTGGGATTCATCAATCCGAGCCTCAACGCTTCGTCGCTTCGGGCGCTGCCGGCCGACAAGGTGCGCCAGGGCGCCGGCGTCGCCAACTTCATGCGCCAGCTGGGCGGCGCCTTCGGCATTAATCTCATGGTCGCCTTCTTCGAGGTGCGCACCCGCTTTCATGCCGATGCGCTGACCGCCACCCAGGACTGGGGCAACGCCACCACCGCGCGGCTGGTCATTCAGGTCGAGCAGCTGATGCAGCGTTCGGGTCTGCCGCTTCAGCAGCAGAAGGCTGGTGCCTATGAGTATCTCGGCACGATCCTGAACTCGAAGGCGCAAATGATGGCCTTCTCTGACACTTTCATCGTGGTCGGGCTGGTGGCACTGGCCGCGCTGGCGCCGGCCGCGATGCTGTCGCGTTCGCAGCGCAGGTCGACCCGGCTTGCGTGGAAATAAGCCTGCTCGCTACGATGACGCATGAGCGCCACCAAGTTTCACTGGACGCCGTCCAAGACCCTGCCCTCCAAGCCGCAATCCTTTGCCGGCGTCGGCTACGACGAGATGCTCACGCGCGCGCGCGATCTACTGCCGGCCTTCGCCGGGCGGGCCGCAGATTGCGAGAAGCAGCGTCGCCTGACCGACGACAACGAGCGTGACCTGCACCGCACCGGGCTGTTTCGCGTGCTGCAGCCCGCGAGCGTCGGCGGAGCGGAGCTCGATGTCGGCATCATCGTCGACATCTGCGCCGAAATCGCCAAGGTCTGTCCCTCGACGTCGTGGAACTTCGGCAATCTCGCCAGTCACCACTGGATGCTGGGCTATTTCGATCCCGACACCCAGGACGAAATCTGGGATGTCTCGCCTGACACCCTGATCGCCACCTCGCTCGCCTTTCCCGGCGGCCGCGGCCACAAAGTCGAGGGTGGATGGGAGGTCACGGGCCGCTGGCCGCTGTCCTCCGGCATCGACAATTCCGACTGGAACATGCTGGGCTTCCAGGTGCGCGAGACCGAGGGCGGCCCGGTCGTCGACAATCGCTTCGCCCTGGTGCACCGCTCGGAATACGAAATCATCGATACCTGGCACGCCATGGGGCTGGCCGGCACCGGGTCAAAGCACGTCGCTTGCAGCAAGATTTTCGTGCCCGACCGGCGCTCAATCTCGGCCTGGACCTTCAATGGCAAGCCGCATCCGGGCTCGAGGCGCCATGCCGGTCCCCTGTTCCGTCTGCCGCTCCTGGCGCTTGGCCCCTACGTGCTGACCGGCGTGATGCTGGGCTGTGCCAAGGGTGCCTACGAAATGACGGTGGGCGACGCGCGCAAACGCAATGCGACCAACACCGGCGTTCCGGTGAACGCCAGCCAGGCCATCCAGATCAAGGTCGCCGAGGCGAGTGCCCGCATCGCCGCGGCCGAGATGATGATGAAGGCGGTCTGCGCGCACGCTATGGACGCCGTCCGGACCGGTCGCGAAGTCACCCAGGACGAGAAGGTACGCTACCGGCGCGATGCCTTCTTCTCCACGCGCCTGTGCCTGGAAGCCGTCGACCTCATGATGGTGGTCGCGGGTTCGGGTGGCCTCTATCAGACCAGCGCCATGCAAAGGCTGTTCCGGGATGCGCATGCTGCCAACGCGCATGTGATGTTCTCGCCGGACCTGCAGGGAACGATCTTCGGAAGCCACGAGCTCGGCGTTAAGGGACCACCACCCTTGATGTGACGGCGTTGCTG
>CAWUOG010000478.1:0-2718 GCA_963923875.1 uncultured Alphaproteobacteria bacterium | reverse complement strand
ACGACATCCACTGAGCCTTGTCCTGGCCGA
Organism: uncultured Alphaproteobacteria bacterium; assembly: GCA_963923875.1. Classification (GTDB taxonomy): domain Bacteria; phylum Pseudomonadota; class Alphaproteobacteria; order Reyranellales; family Reyranellaceae; genus Reyranella. Next base: position 2,688 of record CAWUOG010000478.1, on the reverse strand, counting down.
TGCCGAAGGCACCCATGACGTCGGGCACCGCCACGTTCACCGTAGTCATGGCCAGCACCATGGAAACGACACCGATCATGCCGGTAATGGTGACCAGCCAGCGATAGGCCGGCCCATAACGCTCGGTCAGGACCTGGGCGGTCTGGTACGGCGTCGCTGAGGCCGGGAGACTAGCGGACGTCAATTTCCACTTCGACCATCATGCCGGGTGTGAGCGGCTTGGGCATTTCGATCATGTCGATCTTCACAGGGACGCGCTGAGTGATCTTTGTGAAGTTGCCCGACGGATTGGGTGTCGGCAGCAGCGCGAAGCGTGCCGTGGTGGCGCTGCCAATGCGTGCGACCTTGCCGACGAACCGCTCGCCGGAATAAGCGTCGACGGAGACCAGCACCTTCTGGCCGAGCTTGAGGCGGCCAACCTCGGTTTCCTTGATGTTGGCCTCGATCCAGACTTCGGCCGGATTGTGCAACAGCAGGATGCGCTGCCCTGCCGCGACGTACTCGCCAGGCAGCACGAAGGTGCGGTCGATCACCGCCGGAATCGGACTGCGGATGGTGCGATCCTCGACGTCGACCTGCTGCTGGTGCATTTGCGCCGCGAGATTGGCGACCTGGTGGGTCAGCGCCTCGATCTGGGCATCGATGACCTTCAGCCGCTCTTCACCTGCCTTGGCCTCGTCGAGGCTGCCTTCGGCCTGCTGATGCTCAGCCTCCATCTGCAGGATCTGGACCTCGAGCTTCACCACCGCTGCCTGGGCCGACTGCATCTGGCGCTCGTTGATCACTTTGGTGGCGAAGAGCTTCCGCGCGCGCTCGAGTTCAGTCTTGGCGAAATCGAGATCGGACTGCAGCGCCTCGCGCGCCTTCTCGCGCACTGCCACACCCGAGGTGCGCGTCTTGATGGCGGTCTCGACTTGCTCGCGGCTGAAAGCGCGCTCGGCTTTCAGACGAGCGCGCTCCGAGCGAATGCCCTCGATCTGGGCTTTCAATGCATCTACGCGCAGCTTGGCGATGCGGTCATCGATCCTGACGACGGTTTCGCCCGCCTTCACTGTCGTGCCTTCGAGCGCCGGCATCTCGACGATCCAGCCGTCGGCGCGACTGGATACCGTGACGATGTCAGCGCTTACCCGGGCGTCGTATTCGTAAACGTGGGTCCAGCGCAGATAGATCTCGCGGCCACCATAGGTGAGCGCCAGTAGAATGACGACGGCGATGGCGAGGGAACGCGGACCGATCGGCAAACGACCGCGCATCGGCAGCCAGCCGGTCCGGGGAGGCGCGACTCCAAGGGCCGGGCTGGCGACCTGCTGCGATTGCGAGGGAGGGACCGACTGATCCAAGCCTTAGCCGGCGGTCGGGACGGCATGAGACGTCATCGAAAAAGCATAAGTCCGAAACAATCGCTGCGCATCCGCCGGGTCCGGCATGCTGCACCGCGCTTCCTGCATGCCGACCCTGGCCCTATGCTTTGCAGACAAGGTGCGAGCGAAAATCGCATTGCAAAACCGGACGGAACGCCATGCCTGACGCCTCGAATAGCCCCGCTCAAGCGCCGAAGGAAAAGGACCAGCTCGACGTCGCCATCGTCGGCGGCGGACTGGCCGGCCTCTATGCCATCCATCGCCTGCGCAGCCTCGGCCTCAAGGTGCGGGCCTACGAGGCGGGTTCGGGTGTCGGCGGGACCTGGTTCTGGAACCGCTATCCCGGCGCGCGCTGCGACGTGGAGAGCCTCGAATACTCCTATTCCTTCGACGAGCAGTTGCAGCAGGACTGGAAGTGGCCGGAGCGTTACGGCACGCAGCCCGAAATTCTGAAGTACATCAACCACGTCGCCGATCGCTTCGACCTGCGCCGTGACGTGCAACTCAACACGCGCATCAAGGAAGCAACGTTCGACGGCAAGGAAAATCGCTGGACGCTCGTCACGGACAAGGGCGAGACGATTGCCGCACGTTACTGCGTGATGGCCGCAGGCAATCTGTCGACGCCGAGAGTACCCGACTTCAAGGGCCTCGGGGACTTCAAGGGAAAATGGTACCATTCGGGCCTGTGGCCGCACGAAGGTGTCGACTTCTCGGGCTTGAAGGTCGGCGTCATCGGCACCGGCTCGTCCGGCGTGCAGATGATCCCGATCATCGCGCAGCAAGCCAGGCATCTGACGGTGTTTCAGCGCACGGCGAATTTCAGCCTGCCGGCGCGCAACATGCCGATGCCGGAAGAGAAGGAGCGCCGGCACAAGGCCGAGTATGCGGCACGCCGCGCGGCGGCAATGGAGACCCCGTTCGCGATCGGCGGCCACCCCAAGCCGACCAAGTCGGCACTCGAGGTCAGCGAGGACGAACGCAACAAGGCATACGAAGCCAAATGGCAGGAAGGCGGCTCGATCAGCTACCTCTATGCCTATACCGATCTGCTGGTGAACAAGCCGTCGAACGACACCGCATCGGAGTTCGCACGCAACAAGATCCGCGGCATCGTCAAGGACAAGAAGACGGCCGAACTGCTGGCGCCCAAGGATCATCCGATCGGCACCAAGCGGCTCTGCCTCGATACCAACTACTACGAGACCTATAACCGACCCAATGTCAGTCTGGTCGATGTGCGCGCCGATCCGATCGACCAGATTACCGAGGGCGGCTTGAGGCTCAGGTCCGGGACGTCGTTCGAGCTCGACGCCATCGTGTT
>CAWUOG010000477.1:0-2719 GCA_963923875.1 uncultured Alphaproteobacteria bacterium | reverse complement strand
CAGGGCATTCACCCTGATCTGGAACGAGCTTCCGCGCTTCCGGTGGCTGGCCGCGCTCTTCAAAACTCCTTTTCTCGCCTGGTTGCTCGACAAAGCTTACGGCCTCTTTCTGATCGTTCGACCGTTTCTGCAGGTGATGGCTTCGCGCGGAGGGGTGTGGAGTTCGCGACGGTGAACGCGCGCGTCAGCCATATCAGCGGCATCGTAACGATCGCGGACCTGAACACCACGATCGGGTATTGCCGATACAGTCCGTCGGGCGAGGTCGAGTACCTGTTTGTAAGCCCGGCGTTCCGGCGCCGGGGGTACGCCACGATGATGCTGGATATCGTGAAGGCAAGCCTCGGGGTCGCGCTGCGCTTCGCTCCGCCGATAAGTCCGCTCGGCCGGCAGCTCCTGATGTCCTATGGCCGCGAACCGAATGCCAATACGGACGGTGAGAGCGGTCAAGCTACGCGGCTTTCGTAATTGCTCAGGCCGAAGGCCGCCCTATCATGCTGAGGAATTCGCGTCGCGTCTCGCTGCCATCGCGAAAAGCACCGAGCATGCGGCTTGTCACCATGGTCACGCCGGATTTGTGAACGCCGCGCGTGGTCATGCATTGATGCGCGGCTTCGATCACCACAGCTACACCCCGAGGCCGCAGAACCTGCTCGATCGTGTTGGCGATCTGTGCCGTCAACTTTTCCTGGATCTGGAGCCGACGGGCATAGGTCTCGACCACGCGGGCCAGCTTGCTGATGCCGACGACGCGCTTGTCAGGCAGATAGGCGACGTGAGCGCGACCGATGATCGGCACCATATGGTGCTCGCAATGGGACTCAACGCGGATATCGCGCAGGACGACCATCTCGTCGTAGCCTTCGATTTCCTCGAAGGTTCGCAGCAAGATTTCCTGCGGGTCGTCATTGTAGCCGGCGAAGAACTCCTCGTAAGCCCGGACCACGCGATCGGGCGTGCCGATCAGGCCTTCGCGATCCGGATCGTCGCCCGCCCAGCGGATCAAGGTGCGAACCGCCTCTTCGGCGACGCGGCGCGCCGGACGGTTTCCGGCGTTGCCGGCTGCCATGTGCCTCTTTTTGACGATCATGTTCATCGCAGTTCCTCGATGCGGACCACTTGGTCATGGGGCGCCCATGGAAACGGGCAAACTTCGGAGGGGCCCGTCGAACTGAAGCACGACAGCCTCCAACACGATACGAGTCTCCGACGGCTTCGGATGACGCGAAGTCTTCGTTCCGCATCCGTGTGGCGAAAGGCGACAGCGCGGCTTCGCGTTGAACCGTTCGGCCATGGACGACGTACCAACCGTATGCCCGCCGGAGAAATGCATGAAGACTCCGATACCTTCCCGACGGGTGGGATGGCAGTCGTGGTCGGATCGTCCGGGGGTATTGGCCGGGCTCTGCTGAGCCGTCTCGCGACACAACACCGTTTCTGTATCGCGCTGGGTTTGGGGCGCGGCAGTTCGCCACCCCTCGACCTCACCGACGACAGCAGTGTCGCTCAGGCAGCTCTTTATGTTCAGGGGCTCGGGAAGGAAGTGCGTCTTGTCATCAATGCGGCCGGCTTTCTTCACATGGACGGACTCACCCCCGAGAAGAGCTGGCGCGACCTGGATGTCGCGCACATGGCCCGTTCCTTTGCCGTGAATGCCATTGGTCCCGCCCTGCTGATGAAGCATTTCTTGCCATTGCTGCCGCGCCAGGGACGATCCGTGTTCGCGACCCTTTCGGCGCGGGTCGGCAGCATCGGCGACAACCGGCTGGGCGGCTGGTACAGCTATCGCTCCTCAAAGGCGGCGCTCAACCAGCTCGTACGCACGGCGGCCATTGAGCTCGCAAGGCGCCGGCCGGCTGCTCTCTGTGTGGCGCTGCATCCGGGCACAGTGGAAACGAAGCTGTCGGCCCCTTTTGTAAAGCGAAGTGCCGACGTGCAGACCGCCGAGTATGCGGCCAACAGGCTTCTCGGCGTGATTGAGCGCCTGTCTCCCGCGAACACCGGTGGCTTCTTCGATTTTCGAGGGGAGCCGGTGCCGTGGTGAGGATCGTGGCGGACTGCCAATTGCTGGAGATGACTATCGTCGAGGCAATTCAGCCCCGGGTTACGTGGCGCCACGAGCTAACGTCCGGCGCGTTCGATATCTGACCCGTCGCGGAGAGACTTGGTGGACACTTCCTTCGACCGAGGATGTATCCGCTTTGGCCTCTGGAAGGGGACGTCCTCGTTAAGGTGCGCCCTTACCCAGTCAAGAGTCTGCGGCCTAGGTCGCGCCGCCGCCGTTCACGCCGATCATCTGGCCATTGATGTAGGCGCCGGCATCGGAGACCAGCAGGCGTGCGGCGGCCGCCACCTCGACCGGCTTGCCCATGCGGCCGAGCGGCACCTTGGCGAGCGCCTCCTTGCGGGCATGAACCGACGCGTTGTTCTCCGGGGCGTCGGGTTCGATCGGGCCGGGCGAGATGATGTTGGTCGTGATGCCCTTGGGTCCGAACTCCATCGCCAGCGACTTGGTGAGGCCCCACACGCCGTGTTTGGCGACCGAGACCGGCACGCGTCCGGCATGGCCGTGGATGGCGTTCAGGCCGGCGAAGTTGACGATGCGACCCCAGCCCTTGCTCACCATGCCGGGCAGGCAGGCGCGCGACAGCCAGATCGCGGCTTCCATGTCGACCGCGAGAACGCGACGCCAATCCTCGTCGGAAGTCTCCAGGAACGG
>CAWUOG010000476.1:0-2737 GCA_963923875.1 uncultured Alphaproteobacteria bacterium | reverse complement strand
ATGGTGAAGCTGCGCACCTCGGGATGCATGCTGTGAATCGTGCCGCGTTTGAAGTTCTGGTAGCGGTTCGGAACCACCAGATCCTCGCCCTGGGCGGAGGCAGGAAGGGACAGCGCCGGAAGCACGCCAGCCGTCATCGCGGCGCCTCCCAGGATCTTGAGTGCCGTACGGCGATTGGTCTGCATCGTGTCTCTCCTCGTTGTTCGATCGCATCGAAATGATGCCGATCGCGAAGAGCCGTTAGCGCACCCGTCGCGACCGCAAGGAACTACGCCGGGGCGTCGCGGTCGGGGCATTGCGCAGGATCAAACGGAATCGGGGAGAATGTATCAGTGCTGCTGCACAATGCCTGGTTGCGAGGGCGCTCCTGCGCTCGTTGCAGATGGTTCGCGGTCGCGAGTCAGATTTTCGACGACACTCCTGCCGAGGCGAACGTCGCCATACCATTGTGACAGGCTGCGGCCGCCTTGAGAATCGGGATGGCGAGCGCCGCCGCCGAGGCTTCGCCGAGCCGCATGCCGAGATCGAACAATGGCTTGTGTCCGATCGCCTCGAGCAGGCGGCGGTGTCCAGGCTCGGCCGAGCAGTGGGCCACGACGCAATGATCGAGGGCGTGGCGATCGGCGGCGTGCAGGACAGCGGCCGCGGCGGTGCAGACGAAGCCGTCGAGCAGCACCGGGATGCGGCCCATGCGGGCGGCCACAATGGCGCCCGCCATGGCCGCGAGTTCCTCGCCGCCCAGTGCGGCCAGCACGGTGAGCGGATCGCCCGCGGCGATGGCCACCTTGTGGTGCGCCAGCGCCTCGTCGATCACGGCGACCTTCTTGTCGAGAGTGGCGCCGTGTACGCCGGTCCCTGGGCCCGCCCAGTCGCGGCCGCCGCCGCCGAACAGGCCGGCCGAGAGCGCGGCAGCACTGGTCGTGTTCCCGATTCCCATTTCGCCCAGGCACAGCACGTCGATGCCGGGTTCGGCCGCCATCATGCCGTAGGCCATGGCGTTGGCGGCGCGGGCCTCGCTCATCGCCGGTGCCCGGGTGAAGTCCTCGGTGGGATGGTCGAGATCGAGCTCGTAGATGCGCAGGTCGGCGTCGAACGTCGTGGCGAGCTGGTTGATGGCCGCCCCGCCGTCGAGGAAATTCTTCACCATCTGCTGCGTGACTTCCGGAGGGTAGGCCGAGACGCCGCGCCGGGCGACGCCATGGGTGCCCGCGAACACCGCGATGCGCGGCCGCTCGATTCGGGGCGCTCCGCGGCCCTGCCAGGCGGCCAACCATTCGGCGATCTCCTCCAGTCGCCCCAGCGAGCCCGGTGGCTTGGTCAGCTCGGCCTGCCGGCGTACCACGTCGGTCCGGGCGGCGAGGTCCGGACCCGGCAAATCGCGCAAGATACGGCGCATTTCCTCGAAGTTCGCAGTCGGTGCGGTCATGGGCTCAAAGGGTCCTTCCGGCGGGCGCGGACCATCCTATATTTGACCTACCATGACCAGCCCCGGCGACCCGCCCCCCTCGCGCCCGTCCTCGTTCGACGAGTGGGTCGAGGCGTTCCGGGAGCAGGCGAGTTTTTTCACCGGCGTGCGGCTGAGCGAAGGCCCGCCACGCTGGCCGTTGAGCGATGTGCTGCCGGTTCTGCCTGTCGTCGGAGCCGGCGTGGGCCTGGCTGCCGGACTGGTCTTTGCCATCGTGCGCGGTATCGCCGGTCCGGGCTGGCTGGCGGCGGTTCTGGCGGTCGGCATGGCGATCCTGATCACCCGCGCCCTGCACGAGGATGGCCTGGCGGACACCGCCGACGGGCTCGGCCCGCATGGCCTCGCGGCCGAGCGCCGGCTGGAGATCATGCGCGACAGCCGCAACGGCACGTTCGGCGTGCTGGCGATCGCGCTCACCGTCCTGATCAAGGTCGCGTGTCTGGCGCAGTTCAGCGGCTCGACCGGTTTCGCCGTGCTGATCGCGGCGCACGCGCTGTCCCGTGCCGTGATCGCCTATCCTTTGCTCGCCTTCTCGCCGGTGCGTCCGGACGGCCTCGGCGTGCAGGCAGGTAAGCCGACCGACAACGATGTCTGGCTCGCCATCGGCCTCGGCGTGGCGATCGCGTTGCTGCTCCTGCTCGGCAAGGGCTTCTTCGTGGCCATCCTGGCGCCGGCCGCGGCGGCGGCGGCGGGCGTCTTCTCTGCGCGCTGGATCGCCCAGCGTATCGGCGGCTATACCGGCGACACGCTGGGGGCGGTCCAGCAGAAGACCGAAACGGTGTTCCTGGTCGTCGCTGCGCTGTTCATTCCTCATTAGTTCGCTGTTCACGAGAAGGAGCTGTCATGGCGCTGGCGCCCAAGAATACGGGAGCGGTGACTCGCTGGTGGTGGGTGCGTCACGCGCCGGTGCCCAATCCGGAAGGCCGCTGCTATGGCCAGTTCGACAAGGATTGCGACGTGAGCAACGAAGCGCTGTTTCGCCACCAGGCGGCGCTGCTGCCCACTGGTGCGGTCTGGTATTCGTCGAACCTGTTGCGTGCGCGCAAGACTGCCGAGCATCTCGGCCGCGCCGGCGCCGATCTGCGAGACCTGACCATCGATCCCGACCTCGCCGAGCAGTCGTTTGGCGACTGGCAGGGCCTGACCTACGCCGAGATCTCCGAGAAGCCGGGCAATGGCCACCTGTTCTGGCTGGCGCCGCCGGACTTCCGGCCGCCCGGCGGCGAGAGCTTCACCGACCTGCGCCAACGCACCGTGCGATCGATCGATCGC
>CAWUOG010000475.1:0-2761 GCA_963923875.1 uncultured Alphaproteobacteria bacterium | reverse complement strand
GGTCACGCACTGGGACAGCCCGGACTGGGACGAGGGGAGCCACGGCTTCAACTTCATGGGCCAGCTCTATGGCTGCACCGCGGCCAACGGCGTCTGGGTCGTGCCGGGCAGCCACAAGCGGGGCAAGATCGACATCGCGGCCGAGGTGGCCAAGGCGGGAACCGAGCGGCTGCCCGATGCGGTGCCGATCATCTGCGCGCCGGGTGACGTGGCCATGACAAACCGCCAGGCACTGCATGGCTCGTTCGCCAATACCAGCAAGGACTGGCGGGTCACCGTGAATTTCGGCTTCCATCGCCGCAAGTCGATCCTCGGCGTGACCGCCGGCGGCATCCACAACAAGGCCGCGACCTACGACGAGGCTCGCATCCGCGAGCGCGCGCGGCTGATCGGCTATGCCATCGACGCCCGCCGTCAGCGCTTCCCGGACGAAAGGCCGTTCGCCTACCAGCCGCACGTCCGCGAGGGCCTCAGCTATCGCTGGGACGACAAGGCCCGGGCGGACATCAAGGACTACAACCTGCTCGATCTGAGCATCTGAAGGAAATCCGGTGGCCAGCGACGATTCCCGCGATCTCGGCGGGCTGCTCGACCGCAACGTGCTGTGGGCGCAGCGCAAGCGGGACGAGGATCCGACCTTCTTCGTTCGTCTGTCGGGCCTGCAGACGCCCAAGTACCTGTGGATCGGCTGCTCCGACAGCCGCGTGACGGCCAACGACGTGCTCGACCTCGATCCGGGCGAGGTCTTCGTCCATCGCAACATCGCCAACGTCGCGCACACCAGCGACATGAACCTGCTGGCGGTCCTCGAGTATGCAATCGATGTCCTGAAGGTGCAGCACATCATCGTGTGCGGCCACTACGGTTGCGGCGGCATCGCCCGCGCGCTGGGCGACGATCGCTCGGCGCTGGTCGACTACTGGCTGCAGCCGATCGTGATGTTCTATCGCAAGCATCGCGCGGTGTTCGACGCGCTGCCCGACGCCAAGGCGCGCCACGACCTGATGGCCGAGATCAACATCGAGATGCAGGTGCGCCGGGTCGCGGCGACGCCGATCGTCGAGAATGCCTGGGTGCAGGGCCGGCGGCTGAACCTGCACGGCTGGATCTACGGCATGGATGACGGGTTGTTGCGCGATCTCGGGCCGACCCTGTCCTCGCTCGCCGATCGCGATGCGCTGGTCAGCATCGACGAGCGCGTGCTCAATCCCAACGAGGCGAAGTCGGGCATGCGCCAGCATGCCATCGCCGCCTTCAGTGCCCTCGAGGGCGGGAAGTAGGGGCTCCGGTCGCTTCCGCCCACCCGGGGCAGGTCTCACGTGCCACAATACGTTCGGTAATTGGGATCGGCTTCCGGGGGCGGGTCGGCGTAGGTGGCGTATTGCGGCCGCTCCTCGAACGGCTTTGCCAGTACCGCCAGCAGTTCCTCGAACGGCGCGAGATCGTCGTCCTGCATCGCCGCCGCGAGTGCGGCTTCGACCAGATGATTGCGCGGGATGTAGACCGGATTCACCGCGCGCATCGCCGCCTGCCGGGTGGTGGCATCCTGCGGTTCGAGGGCGAGCCGCGCGCGATAGCTCCGCGCCCAGCCATCGTCGTCCACCGAGGGCATCTCGCCATGGCTCAGCCGGCGGAACGAACCCGTGTAGTCCAGCCCGTTGTCCATCAGCAGCTTCAGGAATCCCTGGACGATCTCGCGATCTTCCTCGCGCTCGGTGAACAGGCCGAACTTGCGGCGCAGGCCCGCGAGATAGGCCGCGCCGAACAAGTCGCCGTACTTCTTGAGTGACTCATTCGCGAGGCCGACCGCCTTCTCCGGCTCGGAGTCGAACAGCGGCATCAGCGCCTCGCCCAGCCGCGCCAGGTTCCAGCCCAGGATCTGCGGCTGCTTGCCGTAGGCGTAGCGGCCGTTGCGGTCGATCGAGCTGAAGACCGTCTCCGGATGATAGGCGTCCATGAAGGCGCAGGGGCCGTAGTCGATGGTCTCGCCGGCGATCGAGCAATTGTCGGTGTTCATCACGCCGTGGATGAAGCCGACCAGCAGCCACTGTGCGACGAGCTGCGCCTGCCGTTCGATCACGGCCTCGTAGAAGGCGCGATAGCGCTCCGGTCCCGACAGACGTTCGATCTCGGGATAGTGACGCGCGATTGCATGATCGGCGAGCAGGCGGACCGCCTCGACATCCTCGCGCGCGGCGAAGAACTGGAAGGTGCCGACCCGGATGTGGCTTGAGGCGACCCGCGTCAGCACCGCGCCGGGAAGGGCGGCGTCGCGAAAGACGAAGTCGCCGGTCGCCACGGCGGCCAGCGACCGCGTCGTCGGGATGCCGAGCGCCTGCATCGCTTCGCTCATGATGTATTCGCGCAGCACCGGCCCGACCGCCGCGCGGCCGTCGCCGTTGCGCGAGTAGGGCGTCGGCCCGGCCCCTTTGAGCTGGATGTCGTACCGCCGGCCCTTCGGATCGATCGCTTCGCCCAGCAGGAGCGCGCGGCCGTCGCCAAGCTGAGGCGAGAAATGGCCGAACTGGTGGCCGGCATAGACCGTGGCAATCGGCTCGGACCCTGGCGCGACGCTGTTGCCGGCCAGCATGGCCACACCTTCGGGACTGGCCAGCATGTCCGGATCGAGGCCGAGTTCACGGGCCAGGGGCAGATTCAACTTCAGCAGACGAGGTGCGCTGACCGGCGTCGGCGGCAGCCGGGCATAGAACCGGTCGGGCAGGCGGGCATAGCTGTTGTCGAACGGCGCGAGCGTCATGCG
>CAWUOG010000474.1:0-2762 GCA_963923875.1 uncultured Alphaproteobacteria bacterium | reverse complement strand
TCATTGGTGTCGACCTGGTCGGGCTTCGGCACGCCGATCAGCACCTCGACCTGCATGTCGTCGCTCGACTTGCCGAGCGCAGTGGCGACGGTGAGCGAGTTGTGCCACAGCGCATCACGCAGGGCGCGGACGGCTGCCTTGGTGTAGTCGGCACCGCGAATGTCGGTACCCATGCCGATTTCCAAAGCGACGCGCTTCAGTGCCATGACGGTTCTCCCTACGACTTGGCGAGCCCGGCCTTCACCAGCAGCGGCTTCACCTCGACGAAATACTTCTCGGCGAAGGCCCGATACTCAGCCGGGTTCTTGTACCAGGGAAGCTGCAGGAACTGCTCGAGATAGGCGTTGATCTTGGGCTCGTCCATTGCCGTCCGAAAGGCCTGATAGATCGCTTCGACGATCTCCGGCGGCATGTTCTTGGGCCCGACCAGCCCGTACGGGCTCTGACCCACGACGTTGATGCCCTGCTCGATCAGGGTCGGCGTGTCCTTGTACTTGGGAATGCGCTTCTCGGTCGCCATGGCGAGAATGCGGCACTGACCGTTGTCGACGAACGGCGCCCACTGCGCGGCGTCGGCCAGGAAGTGTACCTGGTCCGACAGCAGCGCCTGCATCCATTCGGCGCCGCCCTTGTAGGGCACGTGAGTGAATCTGGCGCCGGTCGACTGCTCGACCTCGATCATCATGAGCTGGCCGGTGCCGCCGACGCCGGACGTGCCGTAATTGTACTTCTCCGGCTCCTTCTTCCCCGCCGCCAGCAGGTCGTCGAGCTTCTGCCACGGCGAGGTCGAACGCGCGACGATGCCCATCGTGTAGCCCGACAGGCCGCAGATATAGGTGAAGTCCTTCAGGGGGTCCCAGTTGACCTGCTGGTAGTGCGGATAGCGCAGGCTGTTGATGCTCATGCAGGCGAGCGTCTGGCCGTCCGGCTTGGCGTTCATCAGCATGGCCGGTGCCAACGTCCCGGCCGCGCCGGCCTTGACGTCGATGATCACCTGCTGCCCCAGGATCTTGGTCGCCACCTCGCCCAGCATCCGCATGTGCACGTCGGTGACGCCACCGGCGGCGAATGGATTGTAGATCGTGATCGGCCGGTCGGGCTTCCATTTGCCCTGGGCCCGTACCACGGCCGGAGAAGCGGCCACGGCTGCGCCGGTCAATGCTGCAAATTTACGGCGGCGCAACAATACGGACTCTGACACGCTTCCTCCTGCTTGATTGATGTTTCCTTAGCGTGCATTCGCCCAGACGTTAAGCGCTGCGTGTCGTGGCGTAGCAAACCGAAGGCGATACCCGGTCAGAAATTCACGCAAGACCTCATTCCGTGCAGCGGCACCACGAATTGTCGCGAAAAGCCTCCCGCTTGCCTAGTATCCGCGCGCTCAAGGGAGGAAGAATGGCAACGGTCGAGATCCGCAACGTGCGGAAGGCCTTCGGGTCGGTCGAGGTTCTGCACGGCGTGAGCGTCGACATGGCGGACGGCGAGTTCGTCGTTCTCGTCGGCCCGTCGGGCTGCGGCAAGTCGACGTTGCTGCGCATGCTGGCGGGACTGGAGAACATCACGGCGGGCGAGATTGCGATCGGCGGCAAGGTGGTCAACGCCGTGCCTCCCAAGGACCGCGACATCGCCATGGTGTTCCAGAACTATGCGCTCTATCCGCATATGACGGTCTACGACAACATGGCTTTCTCTCTTACTCTGGCGAAGGCGCCGAAGGAGGCGATGGACCGGGAGGTCGGGCGAGCTGCCAAGATTCTCGGCCTCGAGCAGCTGCTGCAGCGCTATCCACGCCAGCTTTCCGGTGGCCAGCGCCAGCGCGTCGCCATGGGGCGAGCAATCGTTCGCAACCCGCAGGTCTTCCTGTTCGACGAACCGCTGTCCAATCTCGATGCAAAGCTGCGCGTACAGATGCGTTCGGAGATCAAGGAGTTGCATCAGCGGCTCAAGGTCACGACGGTCTACGTCACCCACGACCAGATCGAGGCCATGACCATGGCCGACAAGATCGTCGTGATGAACAACGGCAACATCGAGCAGGTGGGCGCACCGCTCGAGTTGTACGACCGACCGGCCAATCTCTTCGTCGCGGGCTTCATCGGCTCGCCGGCCATGAACATGCTCAAGGGCACGGTCTCCAGTGGTGCGCTGAGGACCGAAGACGGTACGGCCTGGCCGCTGCCGACGGTCGGTGCCAAGGCCAAGGATGGGCCGGCCATCTACGGCGTGCGCCCGGAGCACCTGCGCATCGACAGCGGCGGCATTCCGGCCACCGTGCAGGTCGTCGAGCCGACCGGCTCGGAGACCCAGGTTCTGATGAAGGTCGGCAACCAGTCGATGGTTGGCGCTTTCCGCGAGCGTGTCTCGGCCAAGCCCGGCGAAATCCTGCCAGTGCGGCCCGATCCGGCGCTGGTCCATCTGTTTGACCAGCAATCCGGTCAGCGTCTGTAGTCGATCAACGATAGTCGAGTAACCCAGGGAGAAAACGACCATGGCATTCATCATTCGCCGCCGCGAGGCACTGCTGGGCGGCACCGCCGCCGCTGCGCTGGCTTTCGCGCGGTCCGCGAACGGTCAGGGCATTCCGACCGCCGCCGCGGAAGCGCCCAAGCTCACGCCGGAAAACGGCGCATCGCTGCGCGTTCTGCGCCCGGCCCGCTTCGTCGAGCCCGACGAAGTCATCTTCCGCGCCAACACCGAGAAGTTCACCAAGGCGACCGGCATTCCCGTCAAGGTCGACTTCGTCGGGTGGGAAGACCTGCGCC
>CAWUOG010000473.1:0-2763 GCA_963923875.1 uncultured Alphaproteobacteria bacterium | reverse complement strand
GCGGCGTAGAACTTGGCGTTCATGTCCGGCACGGTGCCGACGATCTTGGCGGTCGCGATCAGAGCGCCCTGCTCGCCGTGCATGAACTGGCTGATCGAGTTGGCCTGCAGCTCGCGGCGCAGCCAGCTCCGCTCCTTGTCCGTCATCCTGTTCCAGATGTCGGTGCCGTAGATCGAGATTGCCTCGTCCTTGAGCTCCATCGGATTGTCGGGATTGAGCTCGAGCGACCAGTCGAGCCGCGTGCTGGCATCCCATTGCTGCTTCTTGCCCTTCTCGTAGAGCTCGAGCAGGTCCGACGAGCCGTCGTCGTACTCCCAGTTGAAGTGGAGTTCGGTGGCACCGTCGAACTTCCAGTCGGTGATCTCGACCGGAAGCGAGTAGATGCGTTTCGTGGACATGGCGGTCCCTCCGGGACGAGTTCCTTTTGCAACGAGGATGAACCGGCATCCTTGAAGTGGCAAGCCGCCCATCCGGTGGCACAATGGCTCGCAACGAAGACCGACAAGTTCCGGGAGAGCGCCATGCAACGAACCCTCGTGGTCATTGCCCTTGCCACGTCGGCCCTGCCGATACTGTCCGCCCGGGCGCAGGGCGATGGCTGTTCTGAAGTCACCGCGGCCAAGCTTGGCATTGCCGGCCTGGTCCTCACGGGCAGCAAGATCCAGGAACCCGCCAACGGCCTGCCGAAGCACTGCATCGTGAGCGGCAAAGTCAACGAGCGGACCGGAAGCGACGGCAAGAGCTACGCAATCCAGTTCGAGGTCCGCCTGCCCGTCGAGTGGAACGGCCGCTTCCTGCATCAGGTGAACGGCGGCAACGACGGCGTGGTGTTGCCGGCACTGGGCGAACGCGCCGACGGCCTCTCGTCCGGCGGCAAGGTGGCGCTGGCCCGCGGCTTCGCCGTGCTCAGTTCCGATTCGGGCCATTCGGCGAGCGACCCCGCGAACAAGGAGAAAGGCCTCGCGTCCGGCGCGGTCTTCGGCCTCGATCCGCAGGCCCGCCGCGACTACGGCTACTCCGCCGATATCACGCTGTCGCCGATTGCCAAGGCGATCGTCACCGCCCACTACGCTCGCAAGCCCGACTATTCGTACATAGCGGGCTGCTCAAACGGCGGACGCCACGCGATGGTCGCGGCGAGCCGCATGCCCGAGGCCTATGACGGCTACCTCGTCGGCAATCCCGGCTTCAACCTGCCGAAGGCGGCGGTACAGCATGCCTGGGACGTCCGGTACCTCGCGGCGATCGACAAGGACCTCCGCAAGACGATCACGCGCGAGGACGGCAAGCTGATCTCCAGCCGGATCATCGAGGCCTGCGATGCACTCGACGGCGCCAAGGACGGCATCACGGCCAACCTGGCGGCCTGCCAGAGGAACTTCGACTTCAAGAGCCTGCAATGCGCACCGGGCACGACCGACAACTGCCTGCCCGAAGCCAAGGTCACCGCGCTCAAGGCCCTGTTTGCCGGGCCGCGCAACGCGAAGGGTGAGACCCTCTATTCCGACTGGCCGGCCGACGGCGGTGTCGGCATGGGCAACTGGCGCTTCTGGAAAGTGGAGAGCCCGATCCCGGCGTGGGGCAACCAGTCGGCGATCGCGACCATGGGCGCGGCATCGCTGGCCCTGATCTTCACCACGCCCCCCACTGCGATCGACGGCACCAACGACAAGCTGATCGAATTCCTGACCGCGTTCGACCTCGACAAGGACGCCCCGAAGATCTTCGCCAGGGATGCGACATACAAGGAGTCGGCGATGGAGTTCATGACCCCGCCCGACGTCGACAATCCGAAACTCGCAGGTCTCGCCGGCACCAAACGCAGAATGATCGTCTATCACGGACAATCCGATCCGGTGTTCTCGGTCAATGACACGATCCGCTGGTACGAAAGGCTCGATGCCAATTCAGGCGGCAAGGCCGCCGACTTCGCGCGTCTGTTTGCCCTTCCGGGCGTGACGCATTGCGGCGGCGGGATCGGCCTGGAACGCTTCGATGCGCTGACGGCGCTGATGGACTGGGTCGAGAAGGGCAATGCGCCCGACCGCATCACCGCATCGGTCAACGCCGCCAACAAGGAGATCCCGTCCGAGTGGAGTCCCGCCCGCACGCGGCCGCTCTGCCCGTGGCCCGCCTTCGCGCGCTACAAGGGCGGCGACCTCGAGCAGGAATCGTCGTTCGAGTGCGTCAGGCCCTGAAGACGATTACGGCTGCAGCCGATAGCCGCCGCGGTCGGTGATCAGAATCGCGGCGTTGGCCGGATCCTTCTCGATCTTCTGGCGCAGGCGATAGATGTGCGTCTCGAGCGTGTGCGTGGTGACGCCGGCGTTGTAGCCCCACACCTCGTTCAGCAGCACGTCGCGCGCGACGGGACGGTCGCCGGCGCGGAACAGGTACTTCAGGATCGAGGCTTCCTTGTCGGTCAGCCGGATCTTCTTCTTGCCGCCCTTCTCCATCAGCATCTTGGCGGCGGGGTGGAATTCGTAGGGACCGATCGTCATCACCGCGTCCTCGCTGCGCTCGTGCTGGCGCAGGTGCGCGCGCAGGCGGGCGAGCAGCACGTTGATGCGAAACGGCTTGGTGACGTAGTCGTTGGCGCCGGACTCCAGCCCCAGGATCGTGTCGGCGTCGCTGTCGGCGGCGGTCAGCATGATCACCGGCGCACGCACGCCCTGACGGCGCATCAGCTTGCACAGCTCGCGGCCGTCCATGTCGGGCAGGCCGATGTCGAGCAGGACGGCGTCGTAGTGGGCAAGCTTGGCC
>CAWUOG010000472.1:0-2764 GCA_963923875.1 uncultured Alphaproteobacteria bacterium | reverse complement strand
GGCGGCTTTCCCCTGGGGCGATACCAGGTCGGCGTCCAGTTGAGCGCGCCGAGAAGCTGCAGTCGCCACAGGCTACGGTCGGTCCCTGGCGGCAGCGGGAGATCGGCGACGAGATCGACAAAGCGCCGCTCATAGCCGTCCCGCAGCGCCACCAGTTTCCGCCGCAGGCGAGGCTCTAGCCGGCGGACATCGGCCGTCATTACCGCAGCATGCGCCGAATCGGCCAGCAGGACTTCGAGGTGGGCGGCAGATGCTGCTTCGACACGCGGCCAGGGTTCGTGCACGTCCATTAGGGCACGGTCCACAGCATCGGCGATCTCGGCGACACCGGCGCGATACACCGCTTGAATAAGGTCATTCTTGGAGCGGAAGTGGTGATAGATCGACCCGGCCAGCAGCCCCGACGGGCCGGCGATATCACGCATCGACGTAGCCTCGAAGCCGCCTGCTGCGAACAGGCGGGCCGCTACCGCAAGAATTCTCTCGCGCGACATGACGAAAGCCTATCACCAAACACTTGTTTGGTCAGCGGCCGACCGCTAGCTTTTTCGCCATGGCATATACGTTCGATCTGGCCAATCCGGCGACAAACGCCAATCCGTTTCCTGAATTCGCCCGTCTTCGGGTCAGCGAACCCGTCCACTGGTCAACGGCGATGAAGGCATGGATCGTCACCCGACATGCCGATGTCCGACAGATTGCCCTGAACAACCGCGAGATCTCCGCCAACCGGCTGACGCCGTTCTTCCGCGCCTCGCCGGAATCGCAAATGGCGACGATCGGGAACCTGGTGCGCTACCTCAATCACTGGATGGTGTTCCGTGACCCTCCCGACCATACGCGCTTACGCCGACTCTTCACCAAGGCGTTCACGCCCACCTCCGTCGCCAATCTGACGCCGAATATCGAAGGCATCGTCACCCACCTGATCGATCGAATGGTGGCCCGGGCGGCGGGCGGCGAGACGGTCGACTTCATCGCCGACTTCGCCTACCCGCTGCCGGCAACGGTGATCATGGACCTGCTCGGCGTGCCTCGCGACGACCTGGAGCGCGTCAAGGTGTGGTCCGACGACATCGCCCTGTTCATCGGCACCGCGCGGACCACCGGAAACAAGTACCTGCGCGCCGAGGCCGGTGCCAAGGCGATGGCGAGCTATTTTCGCGAACTGGTGGAAGCACGAACGCGGCAGCCGACGGAAGACATGATCAGTCAGCTCGTGCTGGCACGGGATGATCGCGACGCGCTGACCACCGACGAGATCATCGGTACCTGCATCCTGCTGCTGTTTGCAGGCCACGAGACCACGACCAACCTGATCGGCAATGGCTTCCTGTATTCGATGAGAAACCGCGATCAGTGGAAACGCCTGGTCGCCGCGCCCGCCTTGGCCGAAAGCGCGATCGAGGAATGGCTGCGCTACGACGGCCCGTCCGGCGCACTTGCCCGCGTGGCCGCTGCCGATCTCGAAATGGGCGGCAAGACGATCCGAGAGGGCCAGCGCGTATTCGCCTTCGTCAATTCGGCCAATCGCGATCCCGAGGCGATCGAGGATCCGGACCGCTTCGATATCGGCCGGCCGCAGAACATGCACATGACGTTCGGCCACGGCATCCATTTCTGCCTCGGCGCGCCTCTTGCGCGCCTCGAAGGCGCCATCGCCGCGCGGCACCTGGCCCAGCGCCTGCCGGGACTGCGGTTGATCGGAGGCGAGCCGCAATGGCATGACTCGCTGATCCTGCGCGGCGTCAAGGCCCTGCCGGTCGCGCTGAACTAGGGGGAAACATGGCATCCGGTATTCGTGACAAGGTCGCCATCCTCGGCATGGGTTGCACGCCCTTCGGTGAGCACTGGGACAAGGGAGCCGAGGAACTGATGGTAATGGCCTTCGGCGAGGCGCTCGCCGATTCCGGTATCGAACGCAAGCAGATCGGTGCCGCATGGCTTTCGACTTGTCTCGACGAGGTCAGTGTCGGGAAGTCGGGCCTGCCTCTTTCCGAGGCGCTGCGGCTGGACTACATCCCCGTGAGCCGGGTCGAGAATTACTGCGCCTCCGGCTCCGATGCCTTTCGGTCTGCCGTTTATGCCGTTGCCGCCGGAGCTTGTGACATCGCCCTCGCGCTGGGCGTCGAGAAGCTGAAAGATACGGGATTCGGAGGATTGCCCGGCCTGAATGCCGGAACAATGCCCCCACTGTGGTGGGCCAATCTCACCGCACCGGGCAGCTTCGCTCAACTCGCCTCGGCCTATCGCGCCAAGCACGGCGTACGCCGGGAAGACCTCAAGCGCGCCATGGCCCACATCTCGGTCAAGAGCCATGCCAACGGCGCCCGCAACCCCAAGGCCCACCTTCAGCGGACCATCACCGAGGCCGACGTGCTGAACGCGCCCCTGATTGCCGACCCCCTCGGGCTCTACGACTGCTGCGGTGTTTCCGATGGCGCGGCTGCCGCCATCGTCACGACTCCCGAGATCGCGAGATCGCTGGGCAAGACGGATCTTGTGACGGTCAAGGCCCTGCAGATCGCCGGCTCGAACG
Source organism: uncultured Alphaproteobacteria bacterium (assembly GCA_963923875.1). Lineage (GTDB taxonomy): Bacteria > Pseudomonadota > Alphaproteobacteria > Reyranellales > Reyranellaceae > Reyranella. The sequence continues at coordinate 225 of CAWUOG010000472.1, read as the reverse complement.
GCGAAGAAGAACAGCACAGCAGCTGGGACGGCAGCTACTTCGCCACGGCGCGCATCGCGGCCCGCCGGGCCTATCGCGAGGCCGGCATCGACCGACCGCGCGAGCAGATCAGCCTTGTCGAATGTCACGACTGCTTTTCCGTCACCGAACTCGTGACCCTGGAGGACCTCTACATCTCTCCCGAGGGTGGGGCCGTAAAGGACGTGCTTGAAGGCTTCTACGACG
>CAWUOG010000471.1:0-2766 GCA_963923875.1 uncultured Alphaproteobacteria bacterium | reverse complement strand
CAGGGATTCGATGGCTCCCAGCAATGCGAAGGCGATGGCATCGGGCAGCACGGCATGGACTTTCTCCAGTGAGAAGACCGGCAGGTGCGGCAGCGGGATGGTTGAGGGCAATCCGCCAAAGCGCGTCCCGATCGTCTCGACCGGAAGACCGAGCAGACCAGTCGCCAGCCCCGTGACCACGACAGCGATCAGCATGCCCGGCCAGTGCGGACGAAGCTTCTTGAGACCGACGATCAGCCCAATGGTAAATGCGGCGAGAGCAATTGCCGCCGGATTGTAGGTGCCGAAGGCGCCGGTCAGGGCGTCGAGCTTGGCGACCAGTTCGCCGGGCTCCTTTCCCGATAGCGTGAGACCGAATAGATCCTTGATCTGGCTCGCAAAGATGATGACGGCGATGCCCGCGGTGAATCCGACCGTCACCGGATAGGGAATGAATTTTATGTAGGTGCCGATGCGCAGAAATCCCGCGATCATCAGGAATGCGCCGGCCATCAAGGTCGCGAGCAACACGCCATCGATGCCATGGCGCTCGACTGCTGACGCCACCAAAACGATGAACGCGCCTGCCGGACCGCCGATCTGAAATCGGCTGCCGCCAAGCGCTGAAACAAAGAAGCCGCCGACGATTGCGGCGTAGAGGCCGCGCTCCGGCGTCGACCCCGAAGCGATCGCGATCGCCATCGACAGCGGAAGCGCGACAATGGCCACGGTCAGGCCGGCCAGCGCATCGGCGCGCAAGGCCGCGAGCCCGTAGCCTTCGCGCAGGATAGTGACGAGCTTGGGCGTGAACAGGTCTCGGAAAGTCGGACGCTCGACGAACGAGGCGACGCTTGGTTCCTGCGCGCTCATTTCCACCAACTTTTTATGTACATTATGGTTATTTCAGCACGACCTAGGCTGGCCTGTCCTGACTCAAATCAAGATCGGTGATCTGCGACGGATCAGGGCGGTGGTCTGATCACCCAGCGCGGGCGACGGTTGCATGTTGCCGCCGCTGGGAAGCCACGTCCCAGCCCGCGAAAATGCAGCGGCCGAAACGACAGATCAGGGAACCGATTTGGCCCGATCCGCTGCCGCCGTGAAATCGAGCGGCAGATTGGTCTGACAGGCCGGAACGCCGCGCGGATCGGGCGTGACGAGGAATTCGTCGCGCAGGCGGGCAGCACACGGATCCTGGCTGGTGACGCCGTGCCCCTGATTCTTGAACACGACGTGCCGTGACACCGAGAGCGACTGCGCCGCCGACTTTCCCCAGGATGGCGGCGTCAGCCAATCGTAGCCGCCGCTCAGCAGCAACGTCGGGATGTCGGCTCGCACTGGCTTGCGTTCCGACGGCGCCGCCGGCGGCACATGCCACACCGGACAGTAGACCGGCAGCTTGCTCGCCCTGGCGCTCAAGCCGTAGATGCCGCCGATCAGGATCGACTTTTCGCGCGCCGCCAGATCGACTGCCGACCAGCTCTCGCGACACTCGATGGTATTGAACAGGCCACCGAACTGCTGGGCGTTCTCCTCGAGCAGGCCGCCGTCGCTGTTCTCGAAATCTTCGGCGAATTGCCTGAAGAGCTTGAACTCGCCGCGCTTGATGGCCGCGACCGCCTCGGGCACCAGCGCCGCTTCGCCTTCCCGCATCATGTGCAGGAGCACCATCAGGATCTTGGTGCCGTCCATCTTCACTGTCTGGGTGCCGTCATCGAGCTGCAGGGTCAAGGTGAGTGGCTTGATCATCGCCTCGTCAATGATGGCCTTTAGCGAGGTGCTGAGGTCGGGATGGCGCTTTTTGCAGAAGGCATCGGAGGCGCAATCGGCAAAGAGCTGCTCGAAAACCGAGCGCACGATCTCGGGCTCGTTTTGCTCGCCGTTGACCTGTGGCGGATACACGCCGTCGAGCACCGCCGAGCGCACGATGCCCGGATGGCGGCGCATCACTTCGAGCGCCCAGCGCGTACCGTAGGAGATACCGTACAGATTGATCTTGGGCAGCTGGAATACCCGCGCGAGGTCGGCCACATCGTCGGCCAGCGCGGGCGTAGTGTACATTGCAAGATCGATGCGCTTGCGATCGAACTCGGCGCGGCAACGGATCAGGATATCCCGCTCCTGCGGCTCGGTGATGGCGCGCCGGCGAAGGCGGGCGGCCTCACTGTTGCGCGAATCGAAGCAGTCGAGATTGGGCGTCGAGCCGCCGGCGCCGCGCTGGCTGAGAATGATCACATCGCGGCGCTTGCGTATGTTAGCCGTGTCGTTCCACCAGTCGCCCTCCGACAGCGGATCAGCGCCGAAATTGGAAGCGACCAGCGGCGCATCGCCCGGGCCGCCGGCAAGATAGACCATCGGGTCGGCGTCGATACGGCGCTTGGCCTTGAGCACCGCGACCTTGAGCCGGACCTCGCGGCCTGCCGGCTTCTCGCGATTTTCCGGCACCACCAGCACGTAGCATTCCAGACGGTCGCTGCGCGGCGCGCGAAAGACACAGCGCTCGCGCTCCAGCCGCGGCAGCTGCTGCGCCATCGCGCTTCCTGCCATCATCAGCAGGAAAGCTGCCAGCGCGCCACGGACCCAGTGCCTCATGGGCGTGTTGTGCCACACCGAAGCTTGTGTCTGCATGAAGTATTTCTATGAGCCAAGCCGCTCGCAGGGCCCTAAATTGGCCGCTATGACCTCCCGCTCCTATTGGACCGCCGTTTGGTGCGGCTTCCTCGTCCTGACCATCGGTCTGGGCGTCCGCCAGAGCTTCGGCATCTTCCTGAAGCCGGTTTCGGCCGA
>CAWUOG010000470.1:0-2769 GCA_963923875.1 uncultured Alphaproteobacteria bacterium | reverse complement strand
TCGACCTCCATGCGGAACGTGTCGTGCGCTCGGCCAAGGCGCTCGGCCTGAAGCCGACCAAGACGGCCAAGGAAATCCTCGATCTTATGCACGAAAGCGTGCGTCGCTTCGGCCCCAAGGCCGAGCTCTACGTAAGGCCGATGTTCTGGGCGATGAAGGGCGGCTCGGGCCCGATCTCGGTCGACCCGGAATCGACGCAGTTCCTGCTCTGCACCTATGTTTCGCCGATGCGCGCCGGCACGCCGCTGTCTCTTGGCCTTTGCCGCTCGATTCGCCGTACCACGCCGGAGAGCGCGCCGACCGACGCCAAGGCCTCCTGCCACTATCCCAATTCCTCACGCGGCGTCGCCGAGATGCAGAAGCGCGGCTTCACCAATGGCGTCGTGCTCGACATGCTGGGCAACGTCGCCGAGACCTGCAGCTCGAACGTCTTCCTGGCCAAGAACGGTGTGGTCGCGACGCCCATTCCGAACGGAACCTTCCTCGCCGGCATCACACGCTTCCGAACCGTGGAGCTGCTGCGCAATGCCGGCATCAAGGTCGAGGAGCGCCGGGTGAAGCCGGAGGAACTCGACGACGCCGACGAAATCTTCACCACCGGCAACGCCGGCAAGGTGCAGCCAGTCAACCGCTATGAAGGCCGCGACCTCCAGCCCGGCCCGATCGCTGCCCGGGCACACGATCTCTACATGGCCTACGCCCGCACCCAGCGCGTGATCTGACGAAACGGGCGGCGCCGGCCGTCCCGACCACAGTTTCGTCACAGGGGCCTCGCCCTTTTCTGCCGTATTTGGACACGTAATTACTCCCCGAGGCCGAATGCCTCGCCAAGACAACGGGAGCCGTCATGTCCAAGTACCTTGTCCTCACCGCGATCCTGCTGGGCGTCACCGCCTGCGGCGATACCTGGGGCCAGCGTGCCGTCACCGGCGGCGCGATCGGCGCAGGTTCTGGCGCCGTGATCGGCGCCGTCACGCCGCTCGGGGTGGTGCCGGGTGCCCTGATCGGCGGCGCCGTGGGCGCCGGTACGGGCGCCGCGACCACGCCGCGCCGCTAACCCTTTCGACGAAGGAGGCCAACATGAGCAAGTATCTGGTTCTCGCCGCGATCCTGCTGGGTGTCACCGCCTGCGGCGACACCTGGGGTCAGCGTGCCGTCACCGGCGGTGGAATCGGCGCTGGCTCGGGCGCCCTGATCGGCGCTGTCACTCCGCTCGGCGTACTGCCGGGCGCGCTGATCGGTGGCGCGGTCGGTGCGGGTGTCGGTGCCGCCACCACGTCGCAGCGCTAGGGTACTTCAGCGAGACTTGGGTCGGGGTGCGGGCGAAAGTCCGCGCCCTTACCATGTCTCCTTCCAGGGCCTGAGATCCATCTCGAAGGTCCAGGCGCTGCGCGGCTGGCAGTGCAGTTGCCAGTAGGCCTCGGCGATGTGATCCGGGTTGAGGATTGCGTCAGGTCCCGCATTGTAGCGATCGGGAAAATTGGTCTTGATCCATTCAGTGTCGATCGCCCCGTCGATCACGACATGGCCGACATGGATGTTCTGCGGCATCAGCTCGCGCGCCATCGACTGTGCCAGCGCCCGCACCGCATGCTTGCCCCCGGCGAAGGCCGAGAAGCCCCGGCCACCGCGCAGGCTGGCCGTCGCGCCGGTGAACAGCATTGTGCCGCGGCCGCGCGGCACCATCGCCTTCGCCGCCTCGCGCGCCGTCAGAAACCCCGCAAATGCCGTCATCTCCCAGACCTTGCGATAGACCCGGGCCGTCGTGTCGCGAATATCGAAGCGTACGTTGCCGCCGATATTGAAGACGAAGACTTCCACGTCGCCGATCTCGGTTTCGATCTCGCGGAACAGCTTTACGACCTGATCCTCATCGCGCGCGTCGGAGCCGAAAGGATGAACCTTGCCGCCGGCAGAAGTGATCTCAGCCACCAGGTGATTGAGCTTGTCGAGATGGCGGCGGGTCACCACCGCGGTATAGCCTTCACGCGCGAAGCGGCGGGCGATCGCCCCGCCCGTCGCGTCTCCCGCGCCAATCACGACGCAGACCCTGTCTCTCGCCATAAGAGCTCTCCTTCGCCGCCAATCTGTCGGGGCGGCGAAGGCACCTCAAGGGAGATTAAATCATGGCGGCGTGAGCCTTGCGGACCTCGGCGGTGGTCAGGCCCTGCCCGTCCGGGCGCCAACCCGGCGGCGCGAACAGGTAACGCCAAGCCTCGCCGATCGAACGGGCGCCGGCCACGTCCTTGATCAGGCCGACCCACGGCATGAAGTTGATGGCAATCGGATTGTGCGTCTTCACCGGCGTCACCAGCCCGTACTCGCACGGCACGCTCTCCTTCTCTTCGACGTAGGTGCCGAACAGACGGTCGAACACGATCAGCACACCGCCGTAGTTGGCGTCCAGATATTCGGGATTGCGCGCATGGTGCACGCGATGCGCCGACGGCGTGTTGAGCACGTATTCCAGCCAGCCGAGCTTGGGGATCCACGCGGCATGGATCCAGAACTGGTAGAGCAGGTTGAGCGACAGCGCGGTCAGCACGACCTGCGGCTCGAAGCCCAAGAACACCATTGGCGTGAAGAAGATCATGTTGCCACCGAGCTTGCCCAGCCAACCCAGACGATAGGCAGCCGACAGGACCAGCTGGTTGGGCGAATGGTGCACCGAATGGTTCATCCAGAACCAGCGGATCGTATGCGCCGAACGGTGGTACCAGTAGTAGAAGAACTCAAGGCTGAAAAAGAGCAGCACGTAGGTTGCCAGCC
>CAWUOG010000469.1:0-2769 GCA_963923875.1 uncultured Alphaproteobacteria bacterium | reverse complement strand
ACGCCGATGGCCATGAGGCCACCCAGCCAGGGCGACACGAGTTGCATGGTGAGGAGAGCCACTGCAGCACCCCACAGGAGATGGACGTAGGCCTGCGGCCCATCGGCCGCGAGCAGGCTCTGCGCCGTGGTCGGCAGGCCGCGCAGCTCGCTCCAGAAACGCTTTCCGCCGACGCGACGCCGGTAGCTCCACAGGGCGAAAAACACCGTGGTGCCCATGGCCCAGATCAACGAGCCGTTGATCAGGTTGCCCTGCCCCGTCGCCGGGCCACTGCCGGTCTTCACGTAACCGTCGTAGTAAAGAAGCATCAGGGCGGCGTTGGTGATGTAGCCCACGACGCCGGAGAAGATCGCCGAGGTGATCGAGCTCCAGAAATGGGTGCCGATCCAGTGCAGCACGGCGCCCGAGAGCTGTCCGAAGCTCTTCGGCGTCGGCCGTGCCGAGGGGGCTGGCGCGCGGCTCATGGCGTGCGCAGCTTCGACTGCGCGACCGGGTCGACCAGCACGAAGCTGGAATGACTGCGGAAGCTCGGCGACACCGCGTGGAGCCGGGCGATGCCTTCATCCGGTATGGCGACCTCGCGTTCTTCGCAGGGCGCAAACGGCGGCAGCGCGGTGCCGTTCAGAACGACGGTGCTGGGTCCCGCACAACCGTTCTTCAGGTAGATCGGGCCGGGCTTGCGCAGGCGCACCCAGTCGGGCACCAGGCCGCCGCCCTCGACGATGAAGCCGTTGACCTTGCGGCCCTTGTCGCCGACCTGTTCGGGAACCGTGAGCGAGCCGATCACGGAGGCTGCCAGCACCACGATCAAGGCGATCCTCCCGATTGGCGGCAGGTTGCGCAGCCAGGCGGCGCTGGCGCCCCAGTGCTGGACCATCAGTCCGAGCGGAATGCCGTAGGCTACGTGTCCGACGTAGGCGATGGCGATGATGTAGGGCTTGCCCGCCAGCTGGTAGACGATGGCGTAGGGCGAAACGATCGCGATGGTCTCGAGCAGGCAGGCCCACACGATGGCCCAGAACCAGTGCCGGCCGCGCATGAACAGCGCATACATGATGCCGAACGCCGTGCCGTTGGCGAAGTGGTAGATCCAGCCAAGCGTCTCGGTGAACCGGGTCGAGTATTCGGCATTCAGGATCCACAGGCCGTAGGTGCTGTTGGGCACATAGACGCGGATGCCTGACATCACCCAGGGAATGCGCACGACGTCGTAGGCCACGGTGGCGAGGACGCCGCCGACGGCACCGATGGCGATGGCGTCGGCCAGTTCGCGCACCCATTCCTCGGGTGAATTGCGCGTCAGCCACCAGGTGGCCGCCAGGATCAGGTAGCCCGGAACCGCGAGGTACCACACGACATCGTGCAGCGAAGCGACGCCATAGACTTCAGTCAGCACAGCCGATCCTGACGGCAGGCAGGCGAGGAACAGACCGACGCGCGCCGCAAGCGACGCGGGTCGCAGGTCGGGGCGTGATGGCACGGCGTACGGTAGAGTCATTGGCCGCATCTCCGGCGAACGGCGGCAATTGCGCTGGCGCCGCCGTTCGACCTGAGGTCGACGATGGCGTAGGCATCGAAAGGCTGCGTGCCGGCTCGTTCGCGCACCAGGTCGAACCGCAGAGTCAGGCTGCCGCCCCGTTCCAGCGCGTTGCCGAGAGCCGGACTGATCGTCGGCAGGCCGCCCGCGACTTGATTGTAGACAACGGCAAAGTCGCCGGCGAAATCGAGTTGCGCCGGCACCACGGCGCCGTCGATCTCCAGCCGCACTGCCGGATTTTCCTTGAGCTGTTCGCGCGTGGCGCCGTTCGGCAGCAAGGGCCCCGGCGTCGCGGGATAGAGCTGGAAGTGCAGGCCACGCCCGCCGTTGACGACCTCGCAGGCGAGCACGACGGCCTTGACGTTGAGCGTGGCGGAATTCGGAGCGACCACGGCGTAGAGCGTTTGTCCTTCGCCGTTCTTCACCGTCCATCCGGCGCCGGAAATCGGATTGAGATTGTCTTCGACCAGAAGGCCGATCGCGATCAGGCCGGCGAACACGGCAACCACGATTCCAAGTGCGATCAGCACGAACTTCAGCCAGCGGTGCCGCTTGCGAGGCGGCCCTGGCTGCCCCTCTCCGGCGGGTTGTCGCGGCGGTTCGGGCAAAGGCGCGGCCGCCTGAGGAGCGACCGGTCGGGGTGGATTCGACGACTGCGGACCGCGTGGCGAAGCGGGAGCCTGGCTGATGGATGGACCTCGCGCGGCGACCTGCTCGGCGGCAGGTGACAACGCTGCGACTGGCGATGAAGGCTCAGGCGATGGCCTCTGGGGCGATGCAGCCGACGGCGCCTCATGGACGCGCCCCCCGCAGGAGGTACAGAAGCGGACCTTGCTTTCGATCGGCCGCCCGCAGAACGGGCAGAAACGGTTCATTTCAACTTCCAAGCCTGATGCGTACAGGCTCACCCGGACCGTGCGGGCGAACCATGACCTAGATCAATCCCCTGTCGCCCGTTCGGGTGTTGACTGTCGGCATCATGAGTCGGCTCGCCTTGCTCTGTCTGAGCGCAACGCTCGTCGCTGCTTCACCCGGCGTTGCCCAGGTCGCGATCGATCCGATCGGCAAGATCACACCAAACGGACGCTTCGACGGCGGCTCGAAGGTGCAGCTCGGTCGCGACGCCGCCGGCCGGCCGGTGTGCTTCGTGCGCGAGGAAGGCGACAGCCATCGCCTCGATATCGGCATCGGTGCCGGCGGTGCCTTCGTGCGGCTCGAAACGCCGGAGCCGC
>CAWUOG010000468.1:0-2769 GCA_963923875.1 uncultured Alphaproteobacteria bacterium | reverse complement strand
CTACAATATGCTGGTGTTCGCCAAATCCGCGCCGTTCCGGACGGTGCCGGAGATGATTGAGGCTGCCAAAAAGAACCCGGGCAAGCTGACTTATGCTTCTGCCGGCAACGGCACGTCGCAGCATCTTGCCGGCGAGCTCTTCAAGAAAATGGCGGGCGTGGATTTGCTGCACGTGCCATATCGCGGCGGAGCCCCTGCCATCCAGGACATGGTGTCCGGCAACGTGCAGATGATGTTTGGAAACCTGCCTGAGTTCCTGGGACAACTCTCCGCCGGCAATCTCATCCCGATTGCCTTCGGTGGGGCCAGCCGCGCGCCGGCGTTTCCCAACGTCCCGCTGATGTCTCAGTATCTCCCGGGCTACCGGGTCGACAACTGGTTCGCCGTGTTCGGGCCGCGCAATCTGCCGGCCGAACTTGTCGATCTCTGGAACAAGGTGCTGCGCACGGCGCTCGCCAAGCCGGAGATTCAGAAGCGTTATGCCGAAAATGCGATGGAGATCGTCACCGGCTCGCCGGCAGAGCTCAAGGCGACCATCGCTTCCGACCGCAAGAAGTGGCAGGAAATCATCCAGGCGGTGGGCATGAAGAACGAATGAGGCATATGCCTCATTCAATCTTCAGATTTGCTTCCTTGGCGAGCTTGCCCCACTTGGCGAGATCGTCGGCGACGTACTTCGCAAACTCGACGGGCGATCCGAATTGCGGGTCAGCCCCGAGATCGATGAATTTCTTCGCGATCTCGGGTGAACGGATCGTCGAATCGATTGCGTCATGCAGTTTCGTAACAAGCGGTTGCGGCGTGCCCGGCGGCAGGAAGATGCCGTAAGAGATCGCGCATTCGTAGCCGTCGAGGCCCGACTCCGAGATCGTGGGGATCTCGGGCGCGGCAGCTGATCGGACGAGCAGTGTCTGACCGAGCGTCCGGAGTCTACCTGCCTTGACGTGCGGCAGAGCGGTCGGAAGGCCGCCGAAATAGACGTCGACCTGGCCCGCCATCAGGTCGGCCATGGCCGGCCCGCCGCCCTTGTACGGCACGTGGACGATGTCGATCTTGCCCATGGATTTGAAGAGTTCGAGCCCCAGATGAGTGGCGCCGCCCGCGCCGGCGGAAGCGCCGTTGAGCTTGGCGGGCTTCTGTCGCGCCAGCGCCAGCAGTTCTCCGACATTCTTCGCCGGCAGGTCGGGCCGCACGACGAGCAGCATGGGATTGATCCCGACCGGCGCCACGGCAACGAAATCGGTCCGGATATCGAACGGCATCTTGCTGAAGGCCGGCGCCACGGTGGTGGAGCCGTTCGAGGCCAGCATGAAGATGCTGCCATCGGGAGGTGACTTGGCGGTGAAGGTGGCGGCGATCTCGCCATTGGCGCCGGCCTTGTTCTCGACGACGACGTTGCGGCCCAGCCGCTCGCCGACGCCGGGCGCGATCACGCGCGCCAACAGGTCGTTGGGGCCGCCCGGCGGAAAGCCCACGATCATGCGCAGCGGCTTATCGGGAAATTCAACGGTCTGGGCATGGGTGGCCTTCGCGGTCGACGCAAGACCGACCAGCACAGCGCGGCGGGAGAGGCAGGGCATTTCCATAGTATGATCTTGTGCCTCTGAGGGAACAAATGCCGCTAGCCGAGACGAAGAACGGGCCGTTGCATTACGAGATCGTCGACCAGGTCGCGGGCTGGAACTCCGCCAGTTCTTACGCCGAACGCCCGACGATCCTGTTCCATCACGGCATCGGTGGGTGCGCCGGCATGTGGGCCGGATGGCTGCCGAAGCTGATCGACGGCTATCGCATCGTAAAGTGGGACATGCGCGGCTACGGCCGGTCGGCCACGACGGGTTTCGACTGGTCGCTCGATCTGCTGGTGTCGGACGTGTTCGCGGTGGCAGATGCCGCTGGTGCCGCGCGGTTTCATCTGGTCGGCGAATCGATCGGCGGCACGGTGGCATTGGCGGCCGCACTCGCCCAGCCCGGACGCCTGGCAACGCTCACCGTCAGCAATGGCGCCCATCTCGGCGCCTCGATCCAGCGGGTGCAGGTCTGGCGCCGCCAGCTCGACGAGGGCGGCTCGAAGGGCTGGTCCGACGCCTTCATGCAGGACCGGTTCTACGACCAAAGTCTAACTCCGGAGCGCTGGGCATGGTTTGCAGCGCAGCAAGCAAAATGGCCGCGCGAGTCCATCCTCAACGCCCTCGGTGTGCTGATTGGAACCGACCTCAGCGATCGGCTCGCTGCAATTAGATGTCCGACCCTGCTGCTGCACCCCGACGCCAGCCCGTTCATTCCGGTTCCCATCATGGCTGAGTTGCACCGGCTGTTGCCCGGTTCGCAGCTCAATGTGATAGGCCATTCTCGTCACGGCCTGCCGTATTCACATGACGGGCGGTGTGCAGAGCTGCTGCGCTCTTTTCTCGACAGCCAAGCAGCGGGCTGATAACAGTCCGAAGTTGTCAGACAACTAAGAAGTGAGGAAACGATGAGAGGCGTATTGGCAGGCGCTACCGCGCTGGCGATGGTGCTGTCGGCCGGCTCGGCGATGGCCCAGGAAAAGCTTACCGTTTGGTGGGTCAAAGGCTTCTATAAGTCTGAGGACGACGCACTCTACGCCGCGATCAAGAAGTACGAGCAGAAGACCGGCATCAAGGTCGAACTGTCGCAGTACGCGGTGCAGGACATGAATGCGAAGTCGGTTGCCGCGCTCGACGCCGGCACCGTACCGGACATTTCCTATTCCGATACCTATGACGTGCAGACCGCCGGCAAGTGGGC
>CAWUOG010000467.1:0-2770 GCA_963923875.1 uncultured Alphaproteobacteria bacterium | reverse complement strand
GTTTTGTTCAGGAGGCAATTCGAATGTCATGGCGGGCCATTTAGGGAAGTGTCACCCGGTCTCCCAGGGAAAGCGCGGCGCGAACAGGTCGTCGTCGGTGAGCGAGAGGCGATAGCTCTCGGTGGCATTCACCAGGGCTGAGCGAATGCCGGGCTCGAGGGCGCTGTGGCCTGCGTCGGGTACCACGATGTAGCGCGCCTCGGGCCAGGCCCGCGCCAATGCCTCGGCAGTGACCGGCGGACAGACGATGTCGTACCGGCCTTGTACGATGGTGCAGGGCAGGCTGCGCACCCTGTCGATCTCGTTCCACGGCCATCCTTCGGGAACGAAAGTGCCGTTGGCGAAGTAGTGCGCCTCGATGCGGCTCAGTGCGAGCGCGAAGCCACCGTGGTCGGACTCGAACGGCGCGCGCGCTGTCGGATAGAGCGTCGAGCAGGCGGCTTCGTAGCGGCTCCAGGCGCGCGCGGCGGGGCGATGGATGTCGGGATTGCGATCGATCAGTCGGCGGTAGTAGTTCGCCAGCAGGTCGGTACGCTCGGTCTCGGGCAGATGTTCGGCAAAATCGCGCCACGCCTCCGGGAAGATCGTACGCATGCCGTTCAGGAACCAGTCGATCTCCGGCCGCGCGCCGAGGAAGATGCCGCGCAGGATGAAGCCGGTGATCCGATCGGGATGGCGCAGGCCGTAGGCCAGGGCGAGCGTGCTGCCCCAAGAGCCGCCGAACAGCAGCCAGCGCGTCACGCCGAGATGCGCCCGCAACTTCTCCATGTCGGCGACCAGATGCGACGTCGTGTTGTCGTGCAGCTCGCCGAGCGGCATCGAACGGCCGCAGCCTCGTTGGTCGAAGACGATGATGCGGTAGAATTGCGGATCGAAGAACCGGCGATGGACCGGTGCCGAACCCGCGCCCGGCCCGCCATGCAGGAATACCACCGGCACGCCTTCGGGATTGCCGCTCTGCTCCCAATAGATCGTGTGACGGCCATCCACGGCCAGCATGCCGCTGGCGTAGGGCGAAATCTCCGGGAACAGGTCGGAGCGAAGCGGTGTTTCCGAACGCGGCATGCTGCTCTGGCTATTCAGTGCCATAGCGGCGCGCTTCGTACCAGCCTTGCCGAGATTGCCGTTGCAAGCGGCGCACGTCTAAAGTCGCGGGCGGGGAGCGTGACTGGGCAGGAGGAATCGTTGTTTTTTCGCCGCATTCTGGCGTTTGTCGCGCTCGCGGGTCTGCTCCTGGGGTCATTGGGTGCCTGTACTCCCGAGGCCAATCCGCCGCAGACCGTCGCCGCCGGCAACCCTGCTGTGGTGCCTCGGCCCAGTCCCCTGCCGCGCGCGATCGAGCGTGAGACCGGCCCGGTCTACAATTCGCCGCAACTCCAGGCGCTGGTCGATCGCATCGGCAATCGGCTGGTCAGCCAGTCCAATCTCCCTGGCACCTACCGGTTCTACATACTCGATCAGCCCCTTCCCAATGCCCATGCGGTTTCGGGTGGCTACGTGTTCGTCACCCGCGGACTGCTCGCCATGGTCGATGACGATGCCGAGCTCGCCGCGGCGATGAGCCACGAACTCGGCCATCTCACGCAGCGCCATGCCGCCCAGCGCGAGCAGGCGCGCAAGGGCGTGATCGACGCCGCCGTTCAGGCCGCGATGACGAGTGGCTCGATCCAGGTCGGCCGTTCGGTGGCGAGCAACGGCATGCTCGAGCTGCGGCGCTATTCGCGCGAGCAGGAACTGGAGGCCGACCGGGTCGGCCTTTCCTATCTGGTCAAGGCGGGCTATCGCGGCGATGCCATGGCTGGCCTGATCGACAAATTACGCCGCCAGTCCCGTCTGGAGGATGAACTGCTGGGCGTCGAAGAGCGCGGCGGCCAGACAAGTTCGGCCTCGACCCATCCGGCGCCGAACGATCGCCTGTCGGCCCTGCAGACGATTCCGGCGGCGCGTCAGCCCGGCGAGGCCGATCGCGCAGGCTACCTCGCGCTGATCGACGGCATGTCGGTCGACGATGCTCCCGAGGAAGGATTTGTGCGTGGGTCGACCTTCCTGCATCCGACGATGCGGCTTGCCTTCGAGGCGCCGTCCGATTTCCGCCTGCTCAACGACCACGACGGCGTATTCGGCTTCGGCCGCGACCGTTCGGCGATGAACTTCTCCTGCAGTCCCGACAAGGTGGCCGGCCGCCTCGACGACTGGATGCGCAACAAGCTGAAGCCGACGCCAACGGACATCGAAGCGACCACGATCGGTGGCATGGAGGCCGCGATCGGCGCCCGGCCGCGCGGCGCCGATACCGGCCTGGCACAGGTTCGTTACGTGCTGATCCGGTTCGGTGACGGCGTCTGCTACTTCAATTTGGCAAGCGACGGACCCGATCGCGACCGGCGTATCGACGTGCTGCTCAATGCCGCGCGCAGCTTCCGTGCCCTGACGGCCGCCGAGGCCGCGGCACTGAAGCCTTACCGGCTGCACATCGTGCCGCGCGGCAGCGGCTCGGCGGCCCAATATGCCCAGCGCCTGCCTTATGGCGATCACAGGATGGCTCGGCTATTGGCGCTCAACGGCGTCGACAATGCCGCCGAATTCACCCAACGCAGCGAGATCAAGCTCGTGGAGCCGTGAATGGTTCCAGAGGCGAAGACCGGACACGAAAAAGGGCGGCCGTTCGGCCGCCCTTTCCGATTCCGCTTCGAAGGATCCCTTACGCGACCTTCTGCAGCACGCTGTTCAGCTTCTGCGTCGCGAGGTCCTTGTCGATGCGCTCGACCGC